>JAUVVL010000297.1 GCA_030604635.1 Desulfobacteraceae bacterium | reverse complement strand
CTTTAGCTCACTTTAAACTTTAGTTCACTTCAAACTTTTGCGCCGTCTCTTCTGGCAGAGCCGGTTAACTCTGACCTGGCTCTCCGAGGCGTAGGCTCTACGAGCCGGAGGCCCAAAGGACCAGGTTTCCAAGGTCGAAATGAATCCTTCGAAAAGATCACCATTAACGGAATCCATGTTGTCCCTGTTTCTGTTCAAAGGCCTCTAATTCCTTTAAATACCATCGATAAGTGCGTTCAATCCCTTCTTGCAAAGATATTGCCGGCCTCCAACCAAGATTGTTGAGCTTTGAAACATCAAGCAACTTACGTTTAGTTCCGTCTGGTTTTGATTTGTCCCAAACAACATCGCCTTTATAGTCGACGATTTCCGCAACCTGATTGGCCATCTCACGGACGGTTTGGTCTTCCCCGCAACCTACATTGAGTAATGGTAAACGTTCGTCCGCAAAAAGTGCATAATAGTCATCCTCTTGCCGGGTCATAACGAAGATACATGCCTCTGCCATGTCATCCACATGAAGGAATTCCCTGCGGGGATTGCCACTACCCCATAGTATTACGGCCTGCTCAGGAAGCATGTTGGAATCAACAATTGAAGGTGAAACAGAACCGGACAGTAAAGGATCATAGCCATGGAATTTGGAGATGGAGGCCAAGCATGCCATAAAGTCATCCGGGATTGAGCCGTAGCGTGATTCGTCTTTAATAATGCCTTGCCAGTCGCCATGGGCAGCAAGTTTTGCCAGATGGAATTTACGGATCAAGGCAGGAAGTACATGGGAATTCTCAAGATCGAAATTATCATTTGCCCCGTAAAGGTTGGTCGGCATAACGGAGCAGTAACATGTTCCATGCTGGCGGTTAAACGACTCACAAAGTTTGATACCGGCAATTTTCGCGATAGCATACGGTTCATTTGTCGGCTCAAGCCTGCCGGTAAGAAGATATTCCTCCTTCATCGGCTGAGGGGAGTTTTTGGGATAGATGCAGGAACTGCCTAAAAACAGAAGCCGTTCCACCCCTGTTATATAGGCCTCGTATATCACGTTGGCCTCGATCATGATGTTTTGGTAGATGAAATCGGCCGGATAGGTGTTGTTAGCACGGATTCCGCCGACTTTTGCGGCGGCAAGAATCACAAGATCGATTCTTTGGTTCTGAAAAAAATCCCGCACTGCGCGCTGATCTGTCAGATCCAACTCGTCATGAGTTCGTGTGATAATGTTGGTGAATCCCCCGGCTTCAAGACAATTAACAATGGCGGAACCGGCCATGCCGCGGTGTCCGGCGACATAGATATTTGACCGGGGACTGAGGGTTGAGAACCGGGGAAATCGTTGATTTTTTATCATATATTTCTGCCTCCCTGTTTTTCGGTCAGCAGGCCGTATTAGATAATTTATTTTAATTTAGTTTTTTGAAAAAACGTGTCCCACAATGCGATAATGTTTTAAAAGGGCTAAGAATGTTACGATAATTTTATTCACAAGAAATCAAGGAGATATATTCAACATTATTTATCACCGAGATGATTTTGAAGTCTCTTGAGCTTTTGCAAGCCGTAATGCTTGAGCAAAAGATCAACCCACTTGCTGAACAACTTTACAAGACCCTCGGGATCTTTTTCAAAAAGTTTCTTCTCAATTTCGGAAAGTGCATCAATTAGATCCTGGCGGCCTGGTTCGCGTTCTAAAAGGTATCTATAGATTTCAGCTGCTTTCCCCAAATTACTCTGGTCAGCATAGATTTTTGCCATGGTCTTGGTATAAAAAACTTTATCATTATTCAATTTTGGCCCTTCTGCTTTTCTTTGACCTTGAATATCACTTCGTCTTTACCAATCACGCCCAGTTCCTGTCTGGCCACATTCTCAACATATTTGGGATCATTCTTCAATCGTTCTATTTCACGGTATAAGGAAAGGTTTTCCTGGGAAAGTTCTGCATTTCTTTTTAATAAATTGTCCCTTTCCACTTTCAGTATGTGAAGGTCGGCAACTCCATTTTCACCGAATATAATAAACGAGAGCAGCGAAAAGAGTGCCGCTATTACGAAAGCAAGCAGAATTTTTTGTCTTAAGCCCACTTTTTCCCCATGCCCTTCCTGGCTATAGCCAAAACCTTTTCCAGTTCCTGGCTCTTAAGTAATAAGGAAAAAGAACCGTAGAGAACAAGACCAATTACGATACTTCCCATGAGTCCGAAAAAAAGGCCGGATAAGGTTCCGCCTTCAGACGGAATAATTAACAAAGCAATTGCCCAGACAGCAGCTCCCATGACCCCGGAACAAATCATCGTTTTACAAACAGACTCCATGATATTTCTCCATCCCAACACGCCAAGCTTAAATCTTAAAGCCCGGACAAGGAGCCCGAGGTTCAGCATTGAAGCCAGTGAAGTAGCCAGGGCCAGGCCTCCGTGAGATAGCGGCCCCATAAGAATAATTCCAAGTATGATATTGGCACAAACAGATATGACAGCCATACGTACCGGCGTCTTCGTGTCCTGCAATGCATAAAACGTGGGAACAACGATCCGTACAGCTGAAAAAGCCCAGAGACCTATACTATAATACAAAAGCGCGTATGCAGTCAAACGTGTGGTTTCAGCATCAAAAGCCCCCCTTTTAAACAACAGAGCAACGATAGGCTCCCTTAAAACAATCAGGCCGACCATTGAAGGAATTGTGATAAAAAAGACCAGTTTTATGGTAAAAGAAAAGGTGTTCCTGACAGCCGGCAAATCATTTTCCGCCGCCTGCCTGGAAAGGCTCGGGAGAATTGCCGTTGCAGCGGCTATTCCAAAAATACCTAAAGGAAATTGTACCAGCCGATCTGCATAATAAAGATACGAAACGCTACCTTCCGGCAGTAAAGAAGCAAGAAGGGTTCCCACCAGGATATTGATCTGATAGACAGCAGCACCGAAAATGGTGGGAAGCATTAGCAGGCCTATCTTTTTGAGACCAGGGTGGTAAATTTTTGCTTTTTGCCAGAAATAAAATCCTTTTTTTATTAGAAACGGCACCTGGAGCATCAACTGCAGGACCCCTCCGATCAGCACCCCGATAGCAAGCCCTGTAACAGGATCAGCCATGTATGGTGAAATTAAAAATACCGAACATATTATGGAAATGTTCAAAAAAACCGGGGCAAGGGCTGGAGCGGCAAAATGACCAAGTACATTAAGGATTCCCATGGAAAGCGCAACCATGCCGATAAACAAAATGTACGGGAACATGATACGTGTCAAAAAGATCGTAAGCGATAGCTTTTCAGGTGATTCGGCAAACCCGGGCGCAATAACGCGAATGATAATTGGAGACAGCAAGATACCTATGATAGCAGTGGTAACCAGCAACACGGAAAGCAGCCTTATGGCAGACCTTGCCATCTCAAAGGCATCATCTTTCCCCCGGTTTGTAAGGTATTCGGTAAATACAGGAATAAATGCAATGCTCAGGGAACCTTCGGCAAATAGCCTTCTCAACAGGTTGGGAATCCTGAAAGCCACAAAAAAAGCATCTGAATAGAGCCCCGCCCCAAAAAACCATGCAAGGGCCATATCCCTTATATAGCCGAAAATCCGGCTCAAAAAAGTTGCTGATCCAACAACACCCGCGGCCTTTGCCACACGGTCGTTTTCAGCGGTTGGTTGATTTGTTGATTGGTTCATTGCAATCTTTAAAACCATGTCCTTCTAAATAATAATACTTGACATATCTATAGCTAATTTGTATTGAGCGTTTTCTCATTATTAAAATTAACGATTTCGTAAAAAGTCAAAATTGCGATGGCAAAGTAATCCCGCCTGGGCGGGACCAAATTCAAGGCGCGCGAATTTTGTGTCATCCCGCTAACGCGGTACCCGAAGGGTGCGTACT
>JAUVVL010000167.1 GCA_030604635.1 Desulfobacteraceae bacterium | reverse complement strand
ACAGGTTAAAAGAAATCAATCCTGATATAAAGGTTCTCCTTTCCAGCGGCTACAGCATCAATGGTCAGGCGACCGAGATACTGGAACGGGGTTGTGATGGTTTTATACAGAAGCCTTTTAGTATTATTGATCTGTCACAAAAAATAAGGGAGATTTTGGACAACAAATAATCTTCCGACATTTCGCATTGCAAACCTCCAGGGATCAGTTTTAGTTCCGGTCTTTTATCTTTTTTTCCGAATTCCACCGCGCTATCAGCTCATCCCTTGTGATAATTGCAGTTACATCTTTGACATGTTGACGGATATTTTCAAGTCCCCCTTCCTGGCGATCAACCAGGATCAACGCTTTGACCACGTCCAGTCCTTCTGAGCGGGCCCGCTCTACGGCCTTGATCGTAGAGCCTCCGGTTGTTGCGACATCGTCGATGATGACAACCCGCTGCCCCGGAGTCATATCCCCTTCGACCCACCTGATGATACCATGGTCTTTACGGGTCTTACGTATGGAAAAGGCATTGATGGGTTTTCCTTTTAATTCCGAAACAAACGCCGTAGCAACAGCCATGGGATCTGCACCGAATGTAAGCCCGCCTATCCCGTCCGGGTCCAGATCTTTTATGGCATCGAATACAAGATGGCCCACCAGAAACATGCCTCTCGGGCTTAATGTTGTCGGCTTGCAATTTACATAGAAACGGCTCATTTTGCCTGAAACAAGTTTGAAACTCGGCTCTTGGCTGTATCTAAAAGATTTTCGATAAATGATTTCGATAAGCTCCTGTTTCATAGTTGCTCCGCTTTATAATGAAAGTCGCATCCAACCGTAATAGTTCAGCCACAAAGACACTAAGACACTAAGATTATAATATGATTCTTTTAATTCCATTTTTAATAAGAGACACGTTAAAATTGACAAGAAAACCAAAATGATAATTAACAATTAACAATTAATTATTAATTATCTCCCCCCTTCTCTGTGCCTTTGTGCCTTAGTGGCTGAACTGTTGCATCTAAACCTTATTGTGTTTAACAATGCCAGGCATACAAGAAACTGTTGATTTTAACATACCGTTTTGATATAAAAAAGCCTCCACCGAAATGGAAGAAGCCTATTTAATGGGATTCAGTGGAGGCTTTGAGTAAGGAAAACTGGGACAGCACTCCTTCAACTCAAAAAACACATACCAGTAAAACCAATAAGGGTCAATCCAAAACTCACAGGGGATTATAATCCATTTTGCAGGTTTAGGAGCAACAGTATATGATAATAAATAAAAACTTTTTAAGTCTATTTTTCACATTTGTCATCGTTTTTTCGGTGGTCTTTCCCGCTTTTTCTGAAGCCGAAGAACCTGTTGAAATTTTTACACTCAAACAGACCATCGAAAATGCAATAAAAGCCAATATCGGACTCCAGTCATCCAAGGAAGGCACCAGGGCCGCACTTTTTGCCAAAAAAAATCAAAGAACCTATTTTCTACCTACATTAAGCGCAACCTATCGATACAAGCGTAATGACGATGAAAATTATTTTGAAGAAACCGTTCTGGAAGATGAATACTCTTTTGTTGCATCATTTAACCAACCTCTGTTTACGGGATTCGATCTTATTAACCGGTATAAGATCGCAAGTCTCGGTCTAGATGTAGCCAGGATCGATGAGAAGCTTGCGCGGCAGGAAGTTATATTTGAAGCAAAAAAATTATACTTTTCACTTTTAAAAGCTCAAAAGATTATGTCGGTCGCTCAGGAGGCGGTTACACAACTTTCAGCGCACAAAGAGGTGGCAGAAAATTTTTACCAGGTTGGCATGACCCCTTTAAATGATCTTTTGAAAGCACAGGTTGAACTGGCCAATACCAAACAGGATTTCATTGTTGCCCAAAATAATTTCGAAATAGCCAAATCGAATTTTAACATCTTTTTGCGCAGACCGATTAATTCACCTGTACAGATTAAGGACGTCCTCGATTATACGACTTTCGGATACAACATCGATTACTGTCTTGGCGAGGCTGAAAAAAACCGTCTGGAAATCACAACTGCCGACCTGAATGTTGAAATCGGAGAAAAGGAATTAAAGCTCGCTCGAAAGGATTATTATCCGTACATCAGCCTTCAGGGCAACTATTACCGAATGGGAACCCAACCGGATGTAAGTGATCCCAGCAGTTGGGATATTCAAGCTGTGGCAACATGGAATTTCTGGGAATGGGGTAGATCCCATTATGGCGTTAAGGAAAAAAATAGCCGTCTTTTACAGGCCCGTCACCAAAAAGAAGAAATTCGGGACAGTATTCGCCTTGAGGTCAAACAGGCTTTTCTTAAAACTAGGGAATCCGAAAAAAATATCATTACGGTTGATAAGGCCATCGAGCAGGCAAAGGAAAACTTCAGGATCAGCGAAGAACGCTACAAAGAACAGATGGCGACCTCCACCGATGTCCTGGATGCCCAGACACTCCTTTCCAAAACCAAGACAAATTATTACAATGCATTATATGACTATAAAATTTCTAAGGCGGCTCTGTATCGGGCAATGAGCCAGGAAATTATTGAATGATCGAGAATCAGAACAAAAGCTCAATAATTCGGATGTTCCATGTTCACAAGGATTACGGTGCCAAAAAAGCTCTCATTGACATTACCCTTGATATCTCAAAAAACGAATTCCTTTTTATCAGAGGTCCCAGCGGGGCCGGCAAAACGACTCTGCTGAAGCTTCTATACCTTGGAGAAACTGTATCAAAAGGACAGGTATTGATCGACGGAATAAATCTGTCGAGGATTCCCCGCAAACGGATACCGCTTCTGAGACGAAAGTACGGGATAATATTTCAGGATTACAAACTGATAGCCACAAAAACCGTATTTGATAATGTTGCCATTGTCCTTGAAGCAATGGGTAAAAAACGGCGCTTTATCGAAAAGAAGGTAAGAAGTGTGCTGAGAACGGTTGGTATGGAGGAAAGGCTTCATTCCCTTCCCCCGATTCTCTCCGGGGGCGAGCAGCAAAGAATAGCGGTTGCCAGGGCTATTGTCGGAGATCCGAAGATAATACTTGCGGACGAACCCACCGGCAACCTGGACGAAGATTCCGCCGATATCGTCCTTGATCTTCTTAAAAGGTTTCATACCCGTGGCGCAACCGTTGTTATTGCAACCCACGACAAGGAGCTTATCCGTAAAACAAGCAAACCAGGTGGTCGGGTAGTCCATCTTAAAGAGGGCTGTCTGCAAAAAACAACAACATCCGAAAGCGGTTCTGATGATTCTCTATTATAAACGGGCCATTAAGGATATTCTGGACAACAGATTTCTGAATGCGGTTACCATCATTACAATCGCCATTTCCATCCTTATTGTCAGCGCTTTTGCTCTTTTTTTTGTAAATGTAAACGATATAATGAGCCACTGGAAAAAGGGCATTAGGATTATGGCTTATCTTAAACCGGGCATTCCTGAAGAAAAAATTTCGGATATAAAAGTAAAAATACAGGGTATGAACGGCGTCCAGGATGCCAGGTTCATATCAAAAGATGAAGCCCTGATGCGTCTAAAAAAACAGATGAAACGACAGTCTTCTTTGCTTGAGGATCTGAAAGAAAACCCGCTTCCTGATGCTTTTGAAATCCGTATGACAACATCTTCTCAAAGCAAGGATATAATCGAAAGGCTGGCCACCCGACTTGAATCGCTCCCGCAGATAGACGAGGTAGAGTATGGCCAGAGATGGCTTGGACGATTTACGAATATTTTCAACCTGTTAAAGTTGACAGGGTATGCAATGGGAGGTCTTTTCTTTATGGCCGTCGTATTTATCGTGTCTAATACGATCCGTCTGGTACTCTACTCACGGCGCGAAGAGGTTACAATCATGCGTCTGGTCGGCGCGACCGACAGGTTTATCAAGGCTCCTTTCTACATCGAGGGCCTTATCCAGGGAGCACTTGGCGGAATTATCGGACTGATCGCATTATTTGTCACTTTTATGTTTATATCATTTAATATGGAACAGGATTTGTCTTTTGGTTTTTCTACGATCAGGTTTCTACCCCCAAAGGTTTTCTGTGGAATAATACTTTGCAGCATGTTTGTAGGATGGCTAGGATGTTATCTTTCTCTCAAACAGTTCTTAAAATAAAAATATTTGTGTTGGCCTGTATCATTTTGATGTTGTCGCCTGCCGAGGTTTTCGGTGCTCGATCTTACGAAATCGGGGTTGTCACAAAAAACAATCTTAATCTGAGGCCCGAACCGAAAATGATGCTCACTCCTTTGAAGATGCTCAAAGAAGGAACAAAGGTCAGAATTCTTGAACACCTCAACGGGTGGCTTAAAATTACACATGAGGGTCAGGTCGGTTATATTCGAGATCGAAAAGAGTATGTGCGCATTATATCTGTTGACGCCATAACGGAAAAGAAAATAACTGGGGATTTCAATAACGATATTGAACAGTTCAAGAAAGAAGCAGAAAATATCGGCAAGAAAATAGAAAAAGGCAAGGCCGATGTGCTGACCTCTACCAGGGAGGAGGCTTCAATTGTCAGCAGTTTAAACGATATAGATCTGGCGCTTAACAAAATCAGAAAACGCAGCTCGGCCTTTAAATCCGAACTTATGGCTCTTGAGAAAAAAACAACCGAAACCACCAATGCATCCAAAGACCTAATGAAAAGGATTAAAGCCAGTGAAGACTATGCATCCAAACGCCTGGTTGCTCTTTATAAACTGAACTGGCTGGGCAGAATAAATATTCTGGCCTCGGCTCAATCAATGTACGAACTTATTCAACACAAAAAGGCTATGGAGCGGATTCTGGCTTATGACGGAAATGTCCGGCAAAACCTTTTGGAAAACAAGGCAAAGCTTCAGCAACTGTTGGTCAGGCTGAATGACCAAAAAATGAAAAAGCTATCTCTGGAAGCGAAATTACAAAAACAAATTGCGAGAAAGTCTCAAGAAAGAGCAAAACGCGCAGAACTTCTTGATGATATTCGGAACAAAAAAACTCTGGGAATGGCAGTTCTTGAATACTTAAAGCGGGCGGCAGATGATCTGGATCAGGCCATAAAATCTTTAAGCTCGGAATCTGATCCGGCCAAACAGATAAATATCTTACAAAAAAGTTTGTTTGTCTCCTTAAAAGGATTGCTTAATATGCCTGCTAAAGGTAAAATAATATCTTTTTATGGCCCATATCAAAATGCCAAGTTCAATGTGGTAAATTTCCGGAGCGGTATCGAGATAAAAGCCGACAGAGGCGAACCCATCCGCACTGTTTGTGATGGCCAGATACTTTATGCCAGCTGGTTTAAGGGCTACGGCAACATGATCATCATCGACCATGGGGATAATTACTACACCGTCTATGCCCATGCTGAAGAACTCTTTATGTCAAAAGGAGATACGGTTGAAATGGGTGAAGTTGTTGCCACAGTTGGAGATTCAGGTTCCATGATCGGTCCAAGCCTGCATTTTGAAGTGCGCCATCACGGAAAACCCGTTGATCCTATGCAATGGATTAAAAAGGGTTAGAAGGAGTAAACATATGACAAATAATATAAAGCGACACATCAAACTGTTGATTGTGATGGCAATCGTTGTTGCCTTCTTGACCATAGGATTCGGTTTTTACCGTAATCTTTCAGCCGGTGGAGAAGAGACGTATAAAGGCCTTAAATTATTTACAGATGTGATTGAACTGGTTGAAAAAACCTATGTTGATCCGGTTGATACAAAAGAATTGATCGAAAAGGCTATCCAGGGGATGGTCCACAGCCTCGACCCCCATTCCTCCTTACTGTCACCTGATGACTTTAAAGAGTTGCAGATCGATACGCATGGTGAGTTCACCGGAATCGGTATCAGTATAACCATGCGGAACGGTTTCGTTACCGTAGTTTCGCCCATTGAAGGTACACCGGCCTATAAAGCCGGAATAAAGGCCGGTGATAAAATCGTCAAGGTCGATGGTGAACCTACCAAGGAATTACGGCAAGCGGTAAAAATGATAAGAGGTGCCAAAGGGACTGAAGTTGTGGTAACGATAATACGGGAAGGAGTCAATGAACCGATAGATTTCAACTTGGTTCGGGATGTTATTCCCATGGAAAGCGTGAGATCCTTTGTCTTAAAACCCGGATACGTATACATTTGGATCACCAATTTCAGGGACAATACGACAGAAGATCTCGTATCAAAATTGGAAAAACTCGAATCAGGAAAAGTACCCTTAAATGGGCTTATCCTTGATCTTCGCGACAACCCGGGCGGGCTTCTTAACCAGTCCATCCAGGTTTCGGATCTTTTTCTTGAAAAAGGAAAAATTCTTTCAATCAAAGGACGTCAGAAAAATGATGCTAAAATTTACGAAGCAAAGCCCGGCAGTACAAAGCGAAGTTATCCTATTATTGTTTTGATAAACGGGGGAAGTGCCAGCGCATCGGAAATCGTTGCCGGAGCACTCCAGGACAATAAGCGTGCTCTTATACTGGGAACAACTTCATTTGGCAAAGGCTCTGTCCAGAACGTAGAAACCCTGAGGGATGGTTATGGCCTGAAATTGACCATCGCCAGATATTACACACCAAGCGGGCGGTCGATCCAGGCCAAAGGTATTGAACCTGATATCATTGTAAAAAAAAGGTTTATAGATAAGAAAGATAGGGATGGCGGTGATGATGGCCTGACAAAAGAAAAGGATCTAAAAAATCATCTCGAAGCAGAAACAGATAAAAGTCAAGACGACCAAAAAAGATCCGAGTATAAAAAGGACAGAACCGGAAAACCGAAAATCAGCGGTCCAAAATCCAGGCACGGCCGTCTTATGCTCGAACAGATGCAGTCAGACAACCAGGTTATGCGTGCCCTTGATATCCTTATAAGTCATGAAATCTTCAAGGGAGCTAAAGGTTGACGATTTCGTAAAAAGTCAAAATTGCGATGGCAGAGTAATCCCGCCTGGGCGGGACCAAATTCAAGGCGCGCGAATTTTGTGTCATACCGCTAACGCGGAACCCAAAGGGTTCGTACTTAGCGTACGCCGCAATGACAACGAAATGAAGCGCAACGCAGTCCCGCTCAAGCGGGATTTACGAAGCCATCAAGGTTGACATAAGAATAAACTGAATAAGTCTAACACCTAATCCAAAAATATGGCTAAAAGAAAAAAGCGGCGGCAAAAGAAACTAAAAAGAAAATCACGCAAGGGCGGTACCTTAAAAACTCATCTTATAAGGGCTTTTGTCGGGTTTGGCGTTCTAATAATTCTGGTCGTCATAGCCGGCGTTTTCGTACATCACATATTATTGAACAAGTACACCACAGAGCCTGTGGCAAAACCTCGGGTTACAAAGCCTCCCAGGGTTGAGGTCTATCCCAAAGAAGAAATACCTCCTCGCAAACCAATATCCAAACCAGGTTTACCCAAGAAGTTACCCAAAATTGCCATTATTATCGATGACATCGGCTATAATAAAAAAGTAGCGGAAAAATTCCTTACCCTTGATGCGGTTCTTACGTTTTCCATGCTGCCTCACAACCCTTTACAAAAAAGCTTCGCCAGGGCAGCCCTTGCAAAAGGTTACGAAATCATGCTGCATCTGCCCATGGAGCCCAACGAATATCCCAAGATTAATCCTGGTCCGGGAGCGCTACTTACCTCAATGCCTCCTGATCAGCTTATCCGCCAGCTCAATAAAAACCTGGATGCTATCCCTTCGGTAAAAGGGGTAAACAACCACATGGGATCAAAAATGACCACGGTTTCCACCCAACTTTATCAAATCTTTTCTATCCTGAAAAAAAGGGGACTCTTTTTTATTGACAGCCGCACAACAGCCGATACGCTTTGCAAACCTGCCGCTCGTCTATTGCAGGTTCCTTTTGCTCAACGGGATGTCTTTCTCGACCATATCCAGGAACCTGATTTTATACGCAAGCAAATAAACCGCTTAGTGCAGATTGCAGACAGTAACGGTGAAGCTATTGGCATAGCACATCCGTCTGCCTTGACATATGATGTTCTTCGTGAAGTACTACCTGAATTGAAAAAAAAGGCGGTTCTGGTTCCTGCTTCTAAAATTGTGCATATCGTAAGTTAATTCAGGGGTCGGGGAGCATAAGCGCTAAGTTGTTTTTGCCCAGGAGGGACTAAAAAAAATGAACATCGAACATCGAACGTCCAACATCGAACGTTGAATGGGAAAAGATGAAGAAACAGACATATGATCTGGAAGAAAGGCTGCTTAAGGAAAAAATGAACATCGAACACCCGCCTGCCATGCATCACAAACGATGGTGGCATGATCATTGTCACCGGGCCGAGACACCAGGACATTCTACCAAGATCACCCAAAGGCATTGCGGGCAGGTCGAACGTCCAACATCGAACGTTGAATGGGAAAAGATGAAGAAACAGAGTTTCAAAAACCTGAACTATTAGATGATATTTTACAGGAAACAGAGGAATTAATTAAGATTTTCGTTACGAGTATCAAAACGGCTGAAAAGAAACGGAAATAGCTGTTGAATGTTCGGTATTGGGTGTTTGT
>JAUVVL010000100.1 GCA_030604635.1 Desulfobacteraceae bacterium | reverse complement strand
GTCCGGTCTGTTTTGTTAAAACTGGCGGAGGTAAGAAACGAAGATCCCGAGTACCTGGCTGATAAGGTCTGGAAAAACACCTGTCGGCTGTACGGAACAAATTCGGGCTAATTATTTGGTCATCAAGTGCCTTACCGCAGCTTCCAGGCCGTCAATTGAAAGCTCAAACATGGGAAAAATCTGGCGGATGGTTGAGATGGTTTGCGTGTAGTCCCACATTTCCGAAGATACCGGATTCAGCCAGACACAATGGGGAAAGGTTTGGGCAAGAAACTTCAACTGTTCGACGCTAGGCTTTCCGCTCCTTTCTTCAATATGTATTGATCCGTCAGCGGCCATAAGTTCATAAGGGGCCATGCTGGCATCGCCCACCAAGATAAAACGGGTTTCCGGATCAAAGGCGGCAAATTCTTCAACCCTTTGAGGTTTTTTAATTCTGGAAGGATCTTCCCAGAGGGCGTCATATACTGTGTTGTGGAAAAAATAGGTTTTAAGATCCTTGAACTGGTCGCGGGCATAATCAAAAAGGGTCTGAACAACCGATATGTAGGGATCCATGGACCATCCGCCATTATCGATTGCAAGGATAACCCTGAGGCGATCTTTTAAACTCCTTGAAAAGACGATTTCAATTTCACCACAGTTTTTCATGGTCTGGTAAATGGTGTCGTCGATGTTGACCTGATCTTTGGGTCCTACAGGTATCATGTTGCGAAGCCTTTTCAGGGCTTCACCCATCATATCCTGGGTAAGGGGTCCTTTGAGGGAATAATCCTTATATCTCCTTTCCAGGGCGAGTTTGACAGCAGACTTGTTGCGAGAAACACCCCCTACGCGCATTCCTCCCGGATGGTCCCCTGAATGGCCCATCGGCGACGTCCCGCCGGTACCGATCCAAGTTGCTCCCCCGTAGTGGCGTCCTTTTTGATCTCTAAGGCGCGCATTAAAATATTCGATCAGTTCTTCAGGCGTAAGTTTGCTCAGGTCTGATACGTCAACGTCAAGTGCAGCAGCAAGGGTCGTAGGGTCTTTCAGCCATTCTTCCAGAAGGGCTCTGACCGTTTCAGCCAGCTCAAGCTCTTCATAATCGGGCATTTCAGTCCCTTCAAACCGGTGAGAGAAAACCTGGTCGTAAATATCAAAATATCGCTCACTTTTGACAAGGATCGCCCGTGCGGATGTGTAGAACTCATCCAGAGAATTGATCAGTCCATTGTTCAGCGCTTTTTGAAGGGTCAGAAACGAGGTCGGACTGACCGGTATTCCGGCGTTTTTTAATTTGTAAAAAAAATCTATGAACATTTGCTCTTTTTGATCACGGAAATTGATTGTTTCGTAAAAAGTTCATTTGTTCGCTCCGTGAGCAAAAGACTTTTTACATAGCCATAAGGAATTGGATCTCTTCGCTAATGGGAACTAAAATAGCGTGCGACGATTTGTTGAGTTCACGGCCCTCTCATAGTCCTGGCTCTTTTTGAACAGAACGCCCAGAAAAGGGATATCCCCTTTAACCAATGTTTTGGGATTAAAGTCTGGATCGGTTTTCAGGGCACGTATCCAGTTGATCAGCTCCCTTGTGGCAGGCTTCTTCTCAATGGCATCAATTTCGCGCAGCCTGTATAATGTTTCCACGGCATTTTCCAACAGATTAGAGTCGATATCCGGAAAATGAACAGCAATGATCTTGCGCATCAACTTGGTATCCGGGAAAGCGATGTGATGAAAATTGCATCTGCCCAGAAACGGATCAGACAGGTCCTTCTTGGCATTGGAAGTTATAATTATAACCGGACGGTGTACGGCCTTGATGGTCCTGTCAATTTCAATGATATCAAACTCCATCTGATCCAGGACATCTAGCATATCATCCTGGAAATCGGTGTCGGCCTTGTCGACCTCATCGATCAAAAGCACGGTCCTTTCCTTTGAGGTAAAAGCCTGGCCGATCTTGCCCATCTTGATATAATCTGCAATATTGCTTACATCCCTGTGAGAATCACCGAAACGGCTGTCGTTAAGACGTGTCAGAGTGTCATACTGGTACAGGGTATCAACAAGCTTCATGCTCGATTTCACGTTCAGCACAATAAGGGGCATTGCCAAGCTTTCTGTAATGGCATGGGCAAGCATGGTTTTGCCGGTGCCCGGCTCTCCTTTTAAAAGAAGCGGCATTTCAAGAGCCATGGAGATGTTAACGATGCTGGCCAGCTCATCATCAAGAACGTATTGGGTTGCGCCCGAGAACTTACTGTTTGAAGTTGTATTGACCATAAAAACACCTCATACCAATTTTTTTCTTATTATATCCGAAACTTCTCTTGTCAAAATAAGCACCTTTGTTGCAAGATCAAGGCTCAGGGAACCTGTGCCGCAGCTCGGGGTTATCAAAGTTTGGGCCAATATAGCAGACTTATCAATACCAAGCGCCTCGACCGCCCGGGCCTGGCCTTCCCATGCGGCAACCAGTGAAGCAGTGGTTTCTTTTTCAATGTCATCAGCATTTAATGTCGGAACAATTCCCCAGGCCAGGATGCCACCGGATGTAACAAAACGCTTCACATGATCCGGATAAAGTATCAGCCTGTCAAAAAAGGAATAGGCGTCAAAGCTGACGATATCGGCAGCAGATTCCAAAATCAGAGACCAGTCGGCATTGGCGCAAACATGGACTCCTGCCAGGCCATCTTCGACATGGACGGCGGCGATTACTTCCTCAAAACATTTTGCGACTTGATCACGGGATATGCTTATCAATGCAGAAGAACCAAATCCGGCCAGTGCAGGTTCATCGAAAAAAATAATGACCGGGCACCCGAATTCTGATAGCTTTCTTACCTGCCATCTGGCTTTTTGAGCCAAAAGCTTTACGGCCGCATCCCTTAACTGTTCGTTATAAAAGATGGCTTTTCCGTTCTGATCGGTCAATCCTAGACCGAACGTTATGGGGCCTGTTATTTGACCTTTGATCGCCTTCGGGGGATCGGAAAGGGTCTGAAGATGCTCCATAAGCGCAAAAAATCCCCCGGCAGTATCGGTTCTCAGGACAAATCTTGAATCGTCAAGATCTGTCTGTCCCTCCTTGACCGCCAGGTAATCTTCGTAGAATTCGAGAAGATCATCATCAAATTTTTCATTGGCAATATCGATAAAGGCCCTGTCTTCTTCCGTGACAAAGCCCGGGAAGCCCGACAGAAATTGTGCAATCATCCCTTCTTCTTTGTATGTTGGAAGCTGAACCCATACAGGAATTTCAGGCGTATGCTTGAAAACCAGTTTTACAGCTTCTTCGTGATCATCTATGGGAAGGCTTCCGATCAAAACCGGAAGACCGTTGGCCTGAAAGTTTGCAGCCATTAATCAGGATCCTTTCTCAGTACATGTTTAGCCCGAATTTTTCATGAAGAATTTATCGTGGATTTTATACCCGATCAATAAGGGTTATGTTCGCCGGAGCAGCAGGGCCTGTCTATTAAAAAGAATGATTATCATGAGCAAGGCCTATTTACAAGTAATACCTAAAACCTGCATAAACAATCTTGAAGGAGTATAAAATTATAAATATATACAGCGTGTTGAGTGAATTTAAATAAGCTAATTCCTTCATCAAAATTAATGCGTTACTTTTTCAAGATATTTTCAAGATATTTTCAAGATTGTTTACCCTTCGGGAGCGCCGATTTCACCGGATCTACTGCGTTAGCAAGCACTTGCGGTAGATGACTACAGCTACGTGCTTGCTGCCTTGTATCTCCGGCAAACTCGACGCTTGCAGGATTTAGGTAATACCTAAAAAAGTGTTTTCAGCAGTCCGTAATAGTTTGACACTTAAATTGCATGGTGTTATATTTAACTTTAAGAATTTGGAACGCCAGTCCCTTTCGAAGGTTATAGTTATTTTATCAACTCGTTCAATTTTATCAGGTCTATCGTGGCTGAAATCATCCAACTTGATGACAAACTTCAGCATGACAAAGAGAAAAAAGCTGAAATAATCAGAAAGCGCAAGATCCTGGCTGTGCAGAAGGTTTTTCAGTGCACCCACTGCGCTTTCAAGTGTGAAAAATGCGGCATTCAGATCGATCCTGATATACAGAGCAAGGAAAGTGGTACCCGCGATCTGAGGGCGCCATACCGCTTTTGTGAAGGCTGCTCGGAAGAATATGTCGATTACATCAATCGGCTTACAGGAAAGGGAGATCCTGAATGCTACTGGCACAATGAGGCCTGGCTCGAAGTCTGGAAGAAGTGGATAGATTATCAGGGTGTCATCGATCGCTATCTAAAATCAAAAGAGTTCATGAAGCTTTTACAGGAACTGAAAGAGACCAGATAAATAGTTTTTGACCGAAAACCCCGGTTTTCGGTCAAAAACTCGAAATCCGAATTTCGAAATACGAAACAATGACAGAAATTAATAAATGCTCCAATGACAAAAACGTTGAATTTTCAACGGATTCGTTTCGATCATTTTGTCATTTGGTATTCGAATTTGTTTCGAATTTCGGATTTAGACCTGCCCGCCCATGCCTGTTTGGTCATAGTGCTTCAACCGCCTCAAGCAGTGAGGCAGGAGCAAATAAACGCCATAATGCAAACCGGGCAATGGCAGGCGGGTATTCGTATTTTGCCTGAACATGACTTTTCGTTCAGGCACTAAATAGGAGGATTGTATGTTTGGAATTGGAATGCCGGAACTTATTATAATACTTATTATTATCCTGATTATTTTTGGCGCCGGCAAACTTCCGGAAATAGGGGCAGGTATGGGTAAAGCCATAAGGAATTTCAAAGGTGCTACCACAGAGCCTGAGAAAAAAGAGCCTGACAAGATTGAGGAAGACAATACATCCTGAAATATCTTGCCTTGAGACCTTTGCAAAACGTCCCCCTTTGCCCAATTTCTGCGTCAGACTCAAATTTTAATCCTCAAAATACTCAATGTATTCCTGAGGTTAAAATTTTCGTCTTCCTTGAACTTGAATCCCGCTTTAGCGGGAAACATTTTTCAAAGGTCTCGCCTTATGACAGTGCTTTCTAATTTTAGAAAGCACTGCAATAATCAGTCCGCTCCTTTAAGGCAATCACAAGATTTATTGCCTGCCAATTGCGTAAACCATTGATCTAAAAAGGTATATCATCCTCCTCCTTGTCCGGAATCGACGGTTCCGGTCCGACTAAGTCGGATGTATCCTCAGGCGATATGGCTTCACGGGCAGAATCCCTGCCCCCAAGGAACTGCACATCAGATGCAATAATTTCCGTCGTGTACCTGGTAATGCCGTCCTTTTCCCATGATCTAGTCTGGATTTTACCTTCAACATAGACCTGTCTGCCCTTTGAAAGGTATTCGCCGCAAATTTCACCCAGTCTGCGCCAGGCGACTATGCGATGCCATTCGGTGCGCTCTTTCTTCTCTCCAGTGTCCTTATCTGTCCATTCGTCAGATGTTGCTATACTGAAATTAGCTACCGCCCGGCCATCTGCGGTATAACGGACTTCAGGATCTTTACCCAAACGGCCGATCAGGACAACCTTGTTTACACCTGCCATGGTATACCTCCTTTATTGAAGCAATATTGATGGCCTCGTAAATCCCGCTTGAGCGGGACTGCGTTGCGCTTTATTTCGTTGTCATTGCGGCGTACGCTAAGTACGCACCCTTCGGGTACCGCGTTAGCGGGATGACACAAAATTCGCGCGCCTTGAATTTGGAGCTTTTTACTTTGCCATCGCAATTTTGGCTTTTTACGAAATCGTTAATTTTGATGGGTTCGGAAAAAGTTAATGCAGAATTTAGGTATAATGTCAAGCCAATCCGGTCATGAAATAATCGGGCTAGTTTAATATTGAGAGCCGGCGCATTATCCTTGCGGGCAAGGGTTCTGTCGCGCGGAGGGCGCCATAGGGGCATATCTCAATACAGCAGTAGCACCGGATGCATATGTCATAGTCGAAATCGATCTTGTCATTGTTGCAGGTGATTGCCTTTGACGGGCAATATTGCCAGCATTCACCGCATAAACTGCAAAGCAGATCTTCGATTTCAGGCCGCTGGATCATATGCTTGCGTATGAATTTGTGGAGCGGTTTAGGTCCACAAATCAGCGGCCTCAACTCCGGAAACTTGAAATCATTAACGATATTGAGGTGACCATTGACATGAACCTCATTGCTGGCCAATCCTAGTTTCTTTGCTGCTTTATGGGTTAGAAGCTCATTAGGATCTAACCCTAACACAGTGCAGATCGCCATGTCGACGGCAAAAGCATTTCTGCCGCCCACAAGTATTCCCAAAGGCCGTGGTATACCTCTTTTTCCCGGGCCCTGTCCTTCCATGGCCAGAATTCCATCAACGATCGTAATCGATGGATTTACGGCATGGCAAATCTGTACAAGGAGTCTGGCGAACATCTCCCGGTCGATACCGCTTCTGAGATGCCACTCGGGTTTTTTTAAACCGACGATGCATCCGAACAGGTTCTTGACACCAAGTGTGAGCAACATTCCGGTATGGGTTTTAAGCTTGGGAAGATTGATGATAACATCCACCTCGAAAACTTCCCTGGCAATTTCGATACCGCCGAAGGGCTCACCTATATTTACCTTAATTGAGTTAATAAATGGTTTAAACTCAACGTCAAGATCTCTAAAGGCCTTATAATACCCTCCTTCTACTTTGATTTTTTCAAATGATCCCGTTGCAGGACTGTCTGAAATCAAGGGAATTCCGCCCTTGCTGAGCACATATTCCGCAACAGCTCTGACGACAAGGGGATGTGTAAGAACAGCATTTTCAGGCTTGGCAGGCAAAAGAAGATTAGGCTTGATTAGAACCCGATCCTGTTTGTTGATGAGATCTTCATCCAGTGCTGCGATCATTTCAAAGAGTACCGGCTTTAAAGTCTTGTAATTATATGAGGCTTTTTTGAAAATAACTTTAGACATTTGACGGCCCGGCTGTAAACTGTAAAATGTTCTGCTCGCTATTGACAGTTAAAACACCCATCGAAAAAAATCCGTGGGGTATGCTTATGTAACTTCTCAATAAGTAATGGTAAATAAGATGATAAAAATCTCGCCCACTGATAATAAAATATAAAAAATCTGGAACTCGCATGTAAGTGAGCCTAAAGAAAAAACAGTGGCCAATCCTTTAATAACAATTGTTTATATGACGTTAATCATATGTTAAAAGATAAATCTTGTTATTAGCTGTTTTTTCTTAAGGCTCACTAACACGCTCAAACAGCCAGCTCTTTTATATTTTATAACCAGTGGGCTCCAGAATTTATTGAGAAGTTACGATTGAACGTGCAAACGTTAAAAAATGAATACAAAATATTTATATATTAATACCATCGGTTGTCAGATGAATGTTTATGACTCCGAGCAGATTGCCAAGGTGTTAAAACCCTTGAGATACAGGAAGACCTCATTTCTGGAGATGGCGAACCTGATCATTGTTAATACATGTACAATCAGGGAAAAGGCAGAACAGAAGGTCTTCAGCTTTTTAGGGCGTCTTGCCGGCTTAAAAAGAAAAAAGCCTGATCTAATTATCGGGGTCGGCGGATGCGTGGCACAGCAGGAAGGTGGAAAGATCCTGGAGCGTGTGCCGTATGTTGATCTTGTTTTCGGGACAAATGCTATCGGCCGTTTGCCAGTTATTATCGAGAGGATAGAGACAAAAAAATGCCGTGTTGTCGACGTTGAGATGTCAGGGCAGATAGAGGAGTTGGATTTTGGTGCGGATGAGTCCCATGACGGGAAGGTTGCGAGCTTTGTGACCATCATGCAGGGATGTGACAATTATTGTACCTATTGCGTGGTTCCTTATGTGCGAGGCAGGGAAACAAGCAGAGATCCTGAGATAATCGTTAATGAAATCCGCTGTCTTGTTGAATCCGGTGTTCGGGAGGTTACTCTGCTGGGCCAGAACGTAAACAGTTACGGAAAGAAGGAGGGGCTTTGTACATTCCCCGAACTGCTGGCGCTTATTAACGAAATTGACGGGCTTTTGAGAATCAGATTTACGACCTCCCATCCCAAGGATCTTTCAGAAGATCTCATGCTTGCTTTTAAAGACCTTGATAAGTTATGCAACCATATCCATTTGCCGGTACAGTCAGGCTCGAACAAGATCTTAAAAAGGATGAACCGGAAATATACCAGGGGATTATACCTTGAAAAAGTGGATAAACTGCTTAATATTTGTCCTGACATCGCTATTACGTCCGATATTATTGTAGGCTTTCCAGGAGAGACAAGGGATGATTTTGAAGAAACCTTGGACTTGATAAAAAAAGTGGAATACGATAGTCTGTTTGCATTTAAATATTCTGATCGTCCCAACGCAACGGCAGCCCGCTTTCCGGACAAGATTTCAGAACAGGAAAAGAAAGAAAGATTACAGCAGGTGCTCGATTTGCAGGATCATTTTACGACCCGGAAGAACAAGGAGCAGGAAGGATCAACACAATTGATCCTTGTAGAAGGTTTCAGTAAGAAACAGAGTGTGATTGATATACAAAACAGGTATCAGGATGTCCAGTGGACTGGACGAACATCAACAAACAAAATCGTAAACTTTATCCAGGGTGATGACACTGTTTTCTGTAATGAAATCGCCACTGGCCAAATGCTTAATGTCGAAATTGTGAAAGCATTTCCCCATTCACTCTGGGGTAAACCGGTTGGGGTTGAACCTACATCCCTTGGTTTGAGAGGAGAAGAGAGTTATGTTGCATAAGGTAAGCATAGCGGGTATGACCATGGACCCGACATCAAATACACCGATTATTATATTAAAGTCGGTGGAAGGTAATCAGGCAATCCCCATATGGATCGGTTTACTCGAAGCCACATCCATAGTTTCGGCACTTAAGAACATCAAGTTCGATCGACCCATGACCCATGATCTTTTTAAAAATTTCATTCAAAGTCTGGATATGGAAGTTTCGAAGGTTGAAGTGTGCGATTTAAGGGATAACACCTTTTTCGCCAAGATATATTTCACGTCCCAAGAAAGAAGTTTCAATATGGATGCCCGCCCAAGCGATGCAATTGCCATTGCACTTCGATTTCACGCTCCCATTTATGTGGATGACAAGATTATCGAAAAGTCTCAAATGATCGAAGCTGATCATGAAATATTAAACAAAAGCGAAGAAGGAAAAAAGTGGGCCGAATATCTTGAAAACCTCTCTCCGGAAGATTTCGGGAAATATAAAATATAACCCTAATTGAGCTAAATTTGAGGATGCCCCGGATCCGAGGCATCAAGGGCGAAGCCGTCCCGCTACAGCGGGACCGCGAGCCTTTGGTAACGAAGACGCCGCAGGGGTCATGCCGAAGGCAATGGGGTATCATCCCGTTGAGGCGGGAAGGGTAAACAAAATGGGATTTTGACGGCACAATCCTTCCATCAGACCCCTACGACAGTGAACAGACGATTTTATCTCTTCTATTCCTGAACATGACTTTTCGTTCAGGCAGTAATTAACCCGGGTATTTCGCGAACCAAATATAAACTCACATTCCATTTTTGCTTATGAGCGAAAATACGAAACCTAAAGGATTAATCGTTTTTGATATGGATGGGGTTATTGTCGATGTCTCAGGGTCCTACCGAGAAACTGTAAGACAAACCGCCAGATTATTTTTCAGAGAAGCCAGTTCATGGGAAGATCTGCCCGACCCTTTGTTTTCCTTAACCGATCTTGCCAGAGTAAAACAAAGCGGGGGGCTGAATAATGATTGGGACTTAACTTTTTTGGTCATTAATCTTTTGTTCACTTTAGTAAATGGCTCAACAGACTGTGAAGATCCGAATTCCTGGTCCAGGTTTTACAAAACGATCAGACGTTGTGATGTTGCAGCCCTGGCTCAATTTTTAAACTCCACAAAAAAACCGATAACAACTCTGCTGGAAAAAAATGGAAAACAAAAGCACGAATTCATCACCAGTCTTTACACGGGCGATGTTGGAAGCGGAAATATTATAAAGCAGATTTTTCAGGAGATATATCTTGGAAAGGATCTCTTTGAATCAACTTATGGCATTCCGGCAAAAGTATACTATGAGAAGGGGTATATAAACAGAGAAAAACTTCTGATTGACAAATCCATCCTTGAAAGCCTTTCAAAAAGCAATGTCCTGGCCATTGCTACAGGCCGGCCCAAAGCTGAAGCTGACTATCCTTTAGATTTTTTTGGCCTGAGAAAGTTTTTCACGGTTATCTACTCCCTTGACGATTGTCTCAGAGAAGAACAAAAAATATTTGAACAGAAGAAAAGAAAAGTTTCCTTCAGCAAACCGAATCCATTTATGCTTGATGCTATTGAAGAGACCCAAAGAGATAAGGTTTCCGAATTCTACTATATCGGAGATATGCCAGATGATATGGTGGCGGCCTCAAAATCTAGGGCAGGATTTGTTGCGATCGGTATTCTCGTCTCATCATCTGAAAAAGATAGTCTGAAAGGAGACTTATTACGGGCAGGCGCAGATTATATTATCGAAGATTTCGAACAATTAAAGAGAATAGTAGAATTCAAAAAAGCTGATTTACAATATACCCCGGATACAAGGCATTCCACACTTTTTTCATTGCCACAAAGACACCAAGGCACGAAGAAAGAATAATAAAATATATCTTTTGTCACTGTTGTCCAAAATAGACAATTGATGTTTATGAAACAGACTGTAAATATAGATCAAAATGGTATTTACCCAGATAGGGACCCAATTCATTCAAGCAGTTTTATTATGATCGTCTTTAAACTCACAGCTCATTTCATAAATATTAAATTATCTTGGACACTGATGATCTTTTGTGTCTTTGTGCCTGGTTTATAGTAGTCAAGTATTTTTTACTTCTGGCTCGTTCAGGTTAGGGTAAAACATTTCTATTTAATCATTTTGCCAAATTTCTATGATTGAAAAAATATTACAATAAGGAATCCAGAGGTTCATATTCCATGTCAAAAGCTTCAGCTACACCTTTGTGGGTTACTTTTCCTTTGAAAACATTTATGCCTTTGGCAATCTCCGGATTCTCCTTAGCCGCGTTTTTATATCCTTTATCAGCGATTTCCAGTGCATATGGCAACGTTGCATTTGTTAGTGCTTTTGTCGAGGTATACGAAACAGCACCAGGCATATTTGCAACACAATAATGCACAACCCCATCGACTTCATATATGGGATCGTCGTGAGTTGTAGGTTTTGCTGTTTCCACACACCCACCCTGATCAATTGCAACATCTACAATTACAGAACCTTTCTTCATTAACTTTAACATGTCGCGTGAAATCAATTTGGGTGCGACTGCGCCGGCTATAAGAACTGCGCCCACAACTAAATCGGCCTCTTTTAAAAGTCTTCGAATGGTCGCAGGGCTGGACATGAGGGTAAAGCAATTTGGAGGCATAATGTCGCTTAGATAACGAAGACGTTCAAGGTTGGTATCTAGCAGGTACACCTTTGCTCCAAGACCACAGGCTACTTTGGCGGCATTGGTCCCTACGATTCCGCCTCCGATAATCAATACTATGCCCGGAGCTACCCCGGGCACGCCACCTAGAAGAATGCCATTACCGCCATAAGTTTTTTCCATGTATTTGGCTCCCACCTGGATGGCCATTTTGCCGGCTACTTCACTCATGGGCGTAAGAAGTGGCAGGGAACCGTTTTCCCGTTCCACTGTCTCGTAAGCCACGGCAATAGATCCTGAATCAATAATTGCCCGGGTGAGTTCTAAAGATGCGGCAAAATGAAAATAGGTAAATAGAATCTGTCCTTTTCGTATCAATGGATATTCAACAGGCAACGGCTCTTTTACTTTCATAACCATATCGCATTTTTCGTAAATCTCTTCCGGAGAATTACAAATTGTTGCACC
>JAUVVL010000349.1 GCA_030604635.1 Desulfobacteraceae bacterium | reverse complement strand
TTTTTTACTACAAATGCAAGATCTTTGTTGGTTATATCTCTAAAGTTTGTCCCTTTGGGGAAATATTGTCTTATTAAACCGTTGGTGTTTTCGTTGGAACCACGCTGCCAAGCCGAATAAGGATCAGGGACTTCCGGGACGCCCCTAAAATAATAAGTTTCTATTTTATCTGATATATGATATGGTCCTGGCATGCCCGTAAAGCCCGCATTGATGCTCCTGGGGCATTGCACCATATAATCGCAAGTGGTATTGAGAGAAACAAGATATTCCAGGACGATTTCGACCGTGAAACTTAGATTTGGGGTCGGGCCACGCTAAGTGTCTGTAAATTTGGGGGAAAAGCTCCAAGAATAGCCGTTTTTTGGTCTTAAACATACCATTTTGGGTGCAAAATAACAGTTCTAAGGATTCTTTTTAAAAATTATATTAGCTTAAAAGGTCCTTTTTAGGGCCAAAAAGAGTTGTTTAAGAAGATTTTAGGACCTATTTTGGGCCTCTTTTTTTGTTATTATAGTTGGTTAACGTGGCCCGTCCCCAAATCACATCATTCCCATATTCGGTGGCAATTTCGTGATCGTTATAATATAGGAAAGGTACATGGATTCCATTGTCGACCCCAAAGATTTTCCTGCTAGCTACAAATGTACATATTTGAATGCCGCTAATGTGGCCTTAATGTACCAAGGCGCTGAAAAAGCTATCATCGAATGGCAAAAAGACCTTGGCGAAAATGGCAGCATAAACTTTGATGAAACTGCTGAAGCAACCGTATTCCGTGACTTGCATAGTGCCTCCGCGCGTCTTTTTAACGCTCGGCCCGAGGACATTGCAGCAGGCTCCAGCGCAACAGAACTTATCAGTTCATTGGCCTGGGCGGTCGCCCCTGAGTCTGAGACCAATGTGGTCAGTACGGATATCGTATTTCCTAGTACACTTTATCCCTGGCTTCGTGTAGCAAGGCATACGAACTGTGAGGTTAGGTTGGCTAAGGGTCAAAACGGTTATGCCAACCCAGATATGTGATCCAACTAATCGATAATCGTACTGCTGTTGTGTGCGTTTCGCACGTTGAGTACGGAGGTGGACAGCGCTATGATCTGCTAAAGATGGCGGATGTGGCTCATGACCACGACGCTCTCCTGGTGGTAGATGCAACTCAGTCTGCCGGTGCCGTTCCGATAGATACTTCTGCATGTGGTGTGGATGTTTTAGTATCCGGCGGCTACAAGTGGCTTTGCGGACCATTCGGTGCAGCGGTGATGTATCTTGCACCTCATTTACAGAATAAGTTAGACCCCGGATTAGTTGGATTTCGCAGTCATAAAGACATGTGGGATCTTCAGGCTGACCGACTTGAGTTCCCGACAACGGCACAGCGTTTTGAATATAGTACCATGGCTTATGGCTGTGCTATAGGTTTGGCGCGTTCAATAGAATACTTGGTGGATGTCGGTGTAGCGCGCATTTTTTCGTACAACAAACATTTGGCCAATTTGTTGATTGAAGGCTTGGAAGAGCGCAACGTGGAAATTATCTCGCCTCGTAATGATGCAGAGCAGACCTCCATAGTGGCTGCACGGTTTCCGGGGAAAGATCCGGCGGAAGTGGCTCGAAAACTTAAGGCGGCTCAAGTTATGGTTTCATGGAGAAAGGATTTTGTCAGGTTTTCTCCCCACCTTTACAACCAGCCAGCTGATATTCAACAAGCTTTGGATAGAATTGAAGAAATTCTATAATGGTACAATGTTTTATTCTTTTGTGAGCAGTACGGACGATGCAGAGAACTTTATCCTCAAAATGCCGTGAATCAGTGCGTTTGGCAATCAAGTGAAAAAGTTCGTGTTCGCAAATTTAAGACCGCGTGTTGTCATCGTTTTCCACAGGAAAGCAGCTTTATGGGATACCATGACTATTGATCCTTCCTTGCCCTGATATTTTTTTGCATTGAACACTGAGGAGCAGGCCATGATTAATTCCAAGAACGAGTTAAAAACCCGTTATAGATTTTCTGATTTCTTATTTTACATCTGCCTTCTATCGGTGCCATTCGTCACGGCGGTTCTTACAATCCTCAAAAATTCAGTCTGGTGGACGATCGTCTTTATCGGACTTGCAGTGGGTATTACAGCGCTAATTTTGAGATTCTATTGTACCCGCTGCCCCCACTACACCCGTGAAGGAAAAAATCTTAAGTGCATTTTTTTCTGGGGCCTTCCCAAGTTTTTCAATAAAAGACCTGGGGCACTCGATGTTGTCGACAAGGTGGTCACTTTCAGCGCAACGATTGTGCTGCTGATTTTTCCTTTATACTGGTTGCTGATAGAGCCGGGTCTTCTGATAGTCTAAACTGTCACTTATCGGGTTTGGTGCCGCCATCTACCGCAACGAGTGCGAACGTTGTGTATACTTTGAATGTCCGGCGAATAGGGTCCCCAAAGCGATAAAAAATCCATAGCGTGGATTGCATGGAATCGATGATTGTGGAACAACAGGGCCGTGGAACAACGGGTTCGCGTCTTCATTATTGACAGATTGAGTAAAACAAAGGGGTCAGGTAACAGTTAAATAGTCTTAGAATCGAATGTCAAAAATCTTCATAATAATATTTAGCAAGTAGGGAGTGGTTATTTGATTTGATCCGGGACATGCGGGACGTATTAAACTTATCAACTTATTTTTCTTCACACAGCGAAAGTTTAATGGTTTAATAACGCGACATGGATGCGGAGATAGCGGTATTGAAAAAGAAATTAGAAAAATATAAAATGGTAACGCAGGGAATGATGTAAAATCTTTTAACCGGGAAGATACGATTAATCCAATACAGATAAGCGTGTACAGCGATAAAATCATTTTCTGGAACGAAGGTCGATTGCCGGAAAATTGGACAATATCACAATTGAAGGAGAAACATCCTTCAAAACCTTTTAATCCTGTTATTGCTAATGTGTTTTTTCGTGCAGGTCTAATTGAGGCCTGGGGTAGAGGAATTTTTAAAATTATCCATGCGTGTCGT
>JAUVVL010000216.1 GCA_030604635.1 Desulfobacteraceae bacterium | reverse complement strand
ATGGCTGCTTGAAAAAAGACCGGAGTTTTTACTCATCATTGGAATTGCCCATAAAGGAAGATGCAAGAAAGGAAGACTTAAAAGAGAGAGTCCGAGATTTAAAAAAAGAAATTACCTCTTTGGAAATTGAAATGGGGCTGCCCGATCAGGTTGACCATGTAGTCCAAAGAAACGGTGATGTTATCAGTGTTGACTTTGGAAATAATAGGGAGGTGAGCAATGATGGCCAAGGTTGAAGTTAGTAAGGTATTTGATGAGCTTGTGTTGATCCACTTGAAGCTTATTACATTTGCAAAGCTTTTTGATGGCAATGGGTCTCAAGAGCTTACCGTGGATGACACTACCGGAATTGCTCAAATTCTGCACGGTTTTGCGTTTGAACTTGATGCCGCAATCAATAAATTGGGTTGATGTAAACCGAATAACAGGAAGTGAATCATGTCAGGGCAAACTTTTTATTTTTATGGTGGTGATCATACCCATTACTATTTCTCACTTGTATTGAAACCAAAGAAAGGGGGATCTATGGTTGACCAAAGTGAAATTGAAAGCTATGAATTAATATTGCCTGAAATTATAGGCAAAATTCAGTTTGTAGGATCTTCTCTTATCAATGCTTCATATCAGAGCGGGGTTGTTCCAAAGGACTCTTTTTATTTAGGTTCAGGGATTATATTGATCGAAGCTGTTAAGGTCTTGGAAGAAATCAGCCAGGCGCTTTATCCTGATGAGCTTGAAGAGGATGTAAAGGATTAACCACAACAAAGCCCGGGGAGGTGAACCATGATTAATAGACAAGACCTCATGAAAGAAAATAAAGACTTTGCTTGTGAGCTTTCAGAAATTATAAACAAATTGCTGTTTGTGTCAGACTCGCTTAACGAAAACACAATAGAAATAGATGGGGCAATAGATGGAGCGGCGAGAATTATTACTGAGGCTGCATGGGAACTTAAAGCCATATTTACAGCCCTTCATGGAACGCCCGGAGAACTCAAAGAACATATTGAAAAATTTTATTAATCCACAACAAAGCCCGGTCCGTGGATAACCAGGGGAAATGGAGGGGCAAGAAGCCACAGAATCAACGATCTCCGAGAAGTAAAGAAAGTTTTAATGCTTGTTAGCCTGCATATCTCCGGTTGTGCAGGCAAGAGAGGCATTAAAGGCAAGGATAGAAGCGGGAGAGGCGATATATCCCATTTTCTGTTAAACGCCCTGGGGTTGTTGGAAATACACCAACGATCTTGTATATGAAAGGATTGCCCCAAGTGTTTTGGCAGAATTGAAAAGGATAACTCCAAGAGATGAAAAGGGAAGAACCAAACATCGATATTTCCAACGCCTAACAGAAGATGTGGGTCATCCCCGCCTTAGGGAGCATTTAACAGCGGTTATTGCCTTAATGAGGGCATCAACAAGGTGGGATCAGTTCTATCGAATGCTACAAAGGGCATTCCCTAAATATATGGAACAAAGACCACTTGATATGGAAGATCCTGAAAATAAAGGGTAGCTTTTTTCTATAAATATCAAATACGGTTATGCCAAGTTAGAATTATTATTTGTAAACCCTAGAAATGTAAACGGTGTGGTTTGGGTCCCACCATAATATTTGAAATATATTTTCCTGTCTTATACCCCAAAGGCGTTGTTTCTTTTGACCGCCTTTAATATCTAATTGATTTAGTTCCCCAGTGTCACCGTATCCTATTGTGGTTAATCGCGCTTGAGCCTTTGGTTCAATTTTGTGAGTTGGCATCGGGTGATTTCTTGCTTCTCTCTTAATTTCACTCCAACTTTTTTGCTCATACTCCTTGAGCCGTGGCAATATTGACTGAATGGTTTCTACGGTACATGGCCAAGTACCACCAGCATCCATACAACGAAAATGCCATGCTATTAATTGGTGTTCATATCCTTCTGGGTTTTGGGTGCGTTTAGCTTGTTTACTAACGGTGGGAGTTTTGTCTTGTTTTGGAAGTTTTTTTTTCTTAGATGATCCTCTCCTTTTAGCCATCCTTTTAAAGCCCGCTATAATATTCCATCATTGACGCAAGGCTAATTTCGTTGGTGCATTTTTCTCCTGGCTTACAGCCTTTTCGTGCATCTCGCCATGGATTTTCCAAGTGTGTCAGGTCAACTAACCATTGAGCAGTTTTGTCCCCATAATAATCAATAACGCTATCAATGGTTTCTTTTTGATTTTTGCTTAACATTCTTATTTTCCCATAGGAAAAATTTCTTTTAGTAACAAGAAATTTTCCTTTGTGGGCTTGGAATAGTATTGGTATGACCGGGCCATTAGCCCAGGCTTGGATTTTATTCTTAAAGATAGGCTTTTCATCCCACACTAAAGACCATGCTTGGGAATAATAAACCAGTTTATGTAATTTTACGGTAGTGGTTTCACCACATTTATTGAGGATGTATTTTGCAACATCAAACACATTAGCCACTTTAATACCCCCTCTTGCTTCAAATAGTTTATTGAAAATATAGTGTATATGATATATATAATAATTTTTTTTGTCAAGGATGAAACGGCTATTGTTGATGCCTAACATTTATTACACTACCTAATTATGGGACATTCCGATAAAAAATGCAGGGAAGTTTATGGCGAAGCCAGGAAAGAACAATTGCGTCAGCTACAAGTCGAAATGCGAAAAAATTTTGACTTGGATAAATAGCATCTAACAACCCCACGGGATAGGCGCGTACGGCTGAAGAGGACGTCCCTGGTCCCTGCCCGTGGACAACCCAGGGAGAAAGCGTACCTAAAGATCGAAAACCCGGTTTCCACCTTTCGGAGGCCGGGTTTTTTTATTGACACTAATTCCCTCTTTTTACCCTGATTTTTATCGTGCTTGTGGGGTATAGTGTGGGGTAGAACATTTTTGGTCAAATAAAAAGGGCTTTAAATACTGATCTAAGTATCTAAAACTACTTATAAAAATATTATATTTTTTTTAGCTCATAACTACGGCTTCCAAGTCCGAGGTTTTCAGCATAATCGAGCTGTATGGTCCAGTCGACATTAGGATAAACACCCCTGAATTTATCCTCACCACTTGCGATGTTTGTCTTGAGACATGATTCAGGAAGCGCCTGTTCACTGTTTACAAGATCGACAGACGCCTGGTCAATGGCAACCGGGTCTTTTGATGCAACGACGCCGATGTCCCTGACGATAGGTGCATCATTATAACCATAGCAGTCACAAGCCGGGGAAACATTGGTAATGAAATTCAGAAAAAGAGTCTTGTTCTCTTTGCCCTTTAAAACACCCATGGCGTATTCCACCATATTTTCCAGAAAAACAGGTATGGCCTGATCCCATTGGATCTGTATTGCTTCGTTGGGGCAAACAATTATACATTCCCCGCACCCGATACACTTTTTGGAGTCAAGAACCGCCTTTTCATCGACCAGATCCAGGGCATTCTGCGAGCAGTGACTGGTACAGTCACCGCATCCGATACATTTTTTCTCTATCACCTTTGGCCCTACGGTTGAATGCTGCGCCAGTTTTCCCTTGCGAGATGCACATCCCATCCCCAGGTTTTTTATGGTCCCGCCAAAGCCCGAAAGTTCATGACCTTTGAAATGGGCCACCGATATAAGTGCATCGGCCTCGACAATATCAGTTCCAATGTATACCCTTTTAAAACGTTTCTGGTTGACGGTTACAGCAGTTTTGTTTTTGCCTCTTAATCCATCGGCAATGATAAGTGGAGCATTTACAACGGAATAGGCAAAACCGTTTTGAATCGCTGTTGTTAGATGATGGGGAGAGTCGCTTCGTGTTCCAGCATAAAGTGTATTGGCATCGGTCAGGAATGGAAAACCGCCGACACCTTTAATGGACTCAACGATCTTCCGCATAAATACAGGCCGGATAAAAGCTGTATTGCCCAATTCTCCAAAATGGAGCTTAACCGCAACGAGTTCTCTTTCTTTAATCGTTTCAGAAAGGCCGGCAATATCAATGAGTCTTCCAAGCTTGCTGACAAGGTTCTCCTTGGGTGTTGCCCTTAAATCGATAAAATAGACCTTGCTTTTCATGGCATCCTCCGGGTAAATATTTTTTGTAAAAAACTACTGGTTGTCCTTACCAAAGTCAAGGTCAAAAGAGAAAATGGATATTGATACAAGGTTGGAGGTATTGGAAAAAGTATTCGGAATTTATGACGATTTTAGCAGGAACCTGGATGTGGCCTGCAAAAGATTTTGCGATCAGTGCTGTACGCCTAATGTGACCATGACAACCCTTGAGGGGTATTTGATAGCTGAGAACATGATTTCAGATGGAAAATCAGATTTATTTGAAAAGGTCAAGACAGCAACATCCAAAAAGCGCTTTCAGCCCAAAACTACCACAAACAGACTTGCGGATCTTTGCATCAAGGGAATGGATATTCCCGATGAAGAAAACGATTTCACGGGGGGAAGCTGTCCCCTTTTAAAGGACCACGAATGTCCGGTTTATCGGGTAAGGCCATTCGGTTGCAGGTGTTTTGTTTCAAAACATGATTGCCGGGAAAAAGGATATGCCGACGTTGATCCGTTCGTTATATCAGTGAATAGTGTATTTTTACAGTTTATCGAACATGTCGATTACAAGGGTTTTTCGGGCAACCTGGCCGATGTTCTAATTTTGATGGCATCCCAGGAGAATCGTCACAACTACAGGATAAACACTCTGAAAAATCCACACTCCGGACTGATAGCAAATATGCCGATTAAGGTTTTGATGATACCGCCTGAGCACCGGATTAAAATAAAGCCGATCCTCAACGTCCTCGAGAGTATAAAGGAATCGGAACCTTCTTGGTGATTTTTGTTGCGTTAGGTGTATCAAATTGACAAAACATAAAAGATTGATGTATAAATATTGATGCCCATGTAAAAAGTCCTTTTTACATGGATTAAGGAATTTAGGGATTAAGGGATTGCGAATTATTTAAAGATATTATGAATGCGCAAAATTGAATAATTCAGCCCCGCCTGCCGGCCGGCGGGCAGGAAGTTTTGACTTTTTAGTTCACCTGGGTGAGCATTTTGGTCCGCAAGGTTGAAAGGGGAGCTTCACAGGTTGTTATGATGTAGCAGGTGCGGAATGTCAAAAACATAGGCGATGTTTTGGAGGCATCATGAACAGCGGTATGGACTATTTGATTGCACAGTTGTTGAGCCTTGTTTTTTATATAATCACCCTGGCAATCTACTACCGGGCAAAGAAGGAGTATGTGGGCGGAAAGATAGCGGCGTCCATTAACCTGATCATGATCTTTTTGGCTATTCTCCTTCTTTCCGACTTTGTGGATTACTTTTTTATTTTAATTTTACCCCTTGGCCAGGATACGATATTAATTTCAAAAATCCTTCTGAAGATGATCGCCATCTGCGTGCTCTTCTTCGGGGGATTGAGATTCTTTGTGAGCAAACCTGCCGCTGCCGGTCTGGTTCATCAGCCCGCTTCCTTGAAAGAAGTTGAAGTCGAATCCGAACTGTCCCTTCCTGCCGTTCCTGAGCAGAATGGCGATTCGGCCGTTGAACTGGAAGATGTTTCCCGGGTTATGCCCACCCTGGGTCGCTACGAAATCATTGAGCAGATAGGCCGGGGCGCCATGGGCATTGTTTATAAGGGGAGCGACCCAAAGCTTCATCGACTGACTGCTATAAAGACCATCCGTTTCATCGACGAATTTGATGAAGATCAGGCGGAGAAAGTCAAGGAACAGTTCTACCGTGAGGCCGAGGTGGTTGCAAAGCTGTCCCATTCCAATATAGTTACCATTTACGATGTGGGTGAAGATCTTGATCTGTCGTATCTGGCTATGGAGTACCTGGATGGTGAAGGCCTGGATAAATATACTAAGGCAGGCAATCTGCTTCCAATCAGAAAGT
>JAUVVL010000191.1 GCA_030604635.1 Desulfobacteraceae bacterium | reverse complement strand
CTCTGGCGGAACCGGAGGACTTTACGGAAATCTTTGAGAAGTTTCCTAGACTTAAACTGACCCTCGACACAGGGCATGCCCATATAGGGGATAAAGAGGGCAGAAGGGCTCTCGATTTTATTAAAATGTTCCCGGATCGCATCAGCCATATCCATGCAAGCGATAACCTCGGTGAAGAAGACAACCATCTTCCTGTCGGGGCTGGAACCGTCAATTTCCCCAAAATTATTAAAGCCCTCAAGGAGATCGGATACGACGACACCATAACTCTTGAGGTCTTCTCCAGGGATAGGGGCTATCTTAGGGTAAGCAGAGAGAAATTGGCGTCCATGTTTGCCGCCCTTTAGGTCAAGACGTATATCTGCCTTAACGGTAGCTAAATTTAGGCTCCACCGGAGAATCTGTGGGGAAATATTTCAATTAACATCTTATAATGGATCGATATTACAGAATTATTCCGCTGATCATATGGTTGTTTATTATTTTACTTAGACAGGATCTACAGGCCTGCCCTGGCGCGACGAAATAAACTTCGTTCACTTTTAAATATTAATCATTAGATACTGGCTATCGGTAGCTGTTGCTTCTGTAACCAGGTCTGGGCCAGGGATTCTCAGGATTTTTTTGCCTTTCCTGAAGAAAGGCAAAAACCTAAATCCCTTTTCGAGGGAGTTCATTTAGCTATAAAAACACAATGAAGAAGCGACATGAACGTTCGTCAACAATACCCCCGCCTCTTTGGCTTTTCCTGCTGAAAGCGGGATTGCTATATCTCGGTTTCGTCCGGAAACCGAGAAAACAATAGATCCAATAGATCCTGCCTGCCCCGCAGGTCCGGAAGATCGTACCGGGGTTAATCCTGCCCAATATAAAAATTGCAATTCAGTCGAACCCACAAATTCTTATGACGATCCATAATAGTTATGGTATGATACGGCCCAGAAACAATGACAAATGCATGTAAACTCGAATTCACCAATATTTCAGCGTACTACATATAATCAAAACCTGACTTGCCCTTTTGAGGTTTTTCCTATATGAATGGGTATAATCAAGGTTGCGATTTCGGTTGCAAATTTATTATTTCCAGAAGTTTGTGATTTAGGCAAGAGGGAGACACAAATGAAACACGATTTCATTAACAAGAGATGGTTGTATTTGTTTGGTGTTATTTTAATTTTATCATTAAGTGGATGTAGAGTTACCGGAGGGGGTGTGCATATCGACTGGGGAAATATGCCAAAAGAGACCCCTCATCCCGAGGTACAGACTAAAAAAGGCGGGCCGCCACCGCATGCGCCGGCCCATGGATATCGAGCAAAATATTGCTATCAATATTATCCTTCATGCGGTGTCTACTTTGATATTTCCAGAAAGGTATATTTTTATTTTGAAGGAACCAAATGGAGTATGTCCGTGTCCTTACCTCAAAACCTATACGTGAAACTTGGCGATTATGTAAGTATCGAAATGGATACCGATAAGCCATATACTCAGTACAAAAAGCACAAACACAAATATCCTCCAGGCCAATTCAAGAAAAAGAAATGAGAAAGTGATAGCTAACACCAACGGGAAGTACATTATCCTGATCCTTTTATCTGATACTGAAGTGCCTTTAGATTAATTTGACACCTGTTTCTGATTTGGTAATGTTGCGATTACGGTTTGAAATCAAGAACGAAATTGGTCTGAGGACAGGTGTAACATAAAGGCAAGCAATCAACACTTTTTGCAAGCCTTATCTGATTCAAGATATTGTGTTTATCCAATCGTCTATCCCGATTGATCGGAGGATTTTCCAATGACCAAAAAGCCGACATACGAAGAATTGGAACAAAGGATTAAGGAGTTAGAAAGAGAAGCCGGCAAGCGCAAGGAGACAGAGGAGGAATTGAGGAAATATCAATTTATGATAGAGTCAGCCCATGATGCTATTTTTTTTAAAGATTTAGAGAGCCGTTATATTAGTGCCAATGATAAAACCTTAGAAGCTTTTGGGTTGTCAAGAGAAGATGTAATTGGAAAGAATGATTATGAATTGATGCCGGACCAAAAAGAAGCCAAGAAAAACGTTTATGATGACCAAATTGTTTTCAAGTCAGGAAAACCTACAGAAATTTTTAAACATATGACCAGAGCAGATGGAAAAGAATACTGGTTTCAGGCGATAAAAGTTCCTCAATTTGATAATGACGGAAAGGTTATAGGACTTGTTGGAATTGCGAGAGACATTACCGACCGCAAGAGGGCAGAGGAAGCGCTGCTGCGGGAAAGAGATAAACTCAAAGAAGCGCTTGCGAAAATAAAAACATTGAGTGGGTTGCTTCCCATTTGTGCTTCCTGCAAAAATATCCGTGATGATAAAGGCTATTGGAATCAAATTGAAAGTTATATCCAGGAACATTCTGAAGCTGAATTTAGCCATAGTATATGCCCAGAATGTGCGAAACGGCTCTATTCAGATTTAGAAATTTATGATGATAAATGAGAATGCCTCATCTTAAGTATATTAATTCTATCCACAGTTTTTCTATCAACTTCAAACGGCGTTTTCAGGGAAACCGGCTCAGATAACTGGTTTCCGTAAAACGGCGTATCCTTGATTTTCAAATTGTATGTAATTACCATCGAATTCTCCAAAGCCAGAACATCCTGGATATTATATGCCGACAAGGTTTCCAGCGCCTTTCAATTTCCTTTGACAGCCCTTTGAAGGATATGGTTAGATTTATCTTGATTTAGGTTGTATACTTTTACCCGGATTTCTCACGGGATACAAGAAAATTTCTGATCAACGGAACCTTTAGGAATAATCATTGTCTAAATTAAATGAATGAAGAGATAAAAAAGCAGGCCGGTTCACCTGAAGGAGATGCAGTACTTGTCAGGGCCATTCAGGCAGGCGATATTGCTGCATTCGACAAACTGGTCCTCAAACATAAAGACAAATTGTTTAACCTTATCTACTGGTTCCTTGGGGATTACCAGGAAGCTAATGATTGCGCCCAGGAGACATTCATAAAAGTCTTCAAATCTTTAAAGAAATTCAGGTTTGAATCGGCATTTTCCACATGGCTTTATCGAATTGCGATCAATACCTGCAAGAACAGGCTCAAGTCATCCGTGTACAGGTGGAAAAAAAAGACCGTTCCGCTTGAAAACCCGAAAGGTTCAAATGGTGACAACTTTTCCCTTGAAATCCAGAATGGCTCTACGTCCCCTGCGATTGAACTTGAAAAAAAGGAGAGGTTCATGCTGATTCAAAAAGCCATAAATTCATTGCCCGAAGAGCAAAAGAGGGTGGTTGTTATGCGTGACATCCAGGGGCAGTCATATGATGAGATTGCAGATATAGCCGGTTTGAACCGCGGCACCGTCAAGTCAAGACTTGCCAGGGGAAGGCTGGAGCTCAGGAACAAGCTAAAAGGAAAAATATAAAAATGGAATGTGCCAGGGTTAAGGAACTTTTATCCGAATATATTGATGGCTCTTTAGATGCGCAAGTCGGTGCATCGGTTAAAGATCATGTTTCGACCTGCAAGGGCTGCAAGGAAGAGTTAGCTTCATTAAGTGCGATGGTTGAAGAACTGGGCTCTTTGGAACCGGTTAAGGCTCCGGCAGATTTCCTGGAAAAAATCCATGAACGTATGGAGCCTCGCTTCAGGTTATACAGGATAATTCGGAAGTTATTTGTGCCCTTCCACATTAAGATTCCGTTGGAACTGGCAGCAGTCGCCACCATGGCCATTCTTGTTATTGCTGTTTTGAATATTCAACAGACAGAAAAACAGATTGCACAGATTCCTAAAGTCGCCACATACGAAAGGGGCGCCGAAGAACCTACCATGGGTCGTTTGAAGCCGGCATTTAAAAAGGAAACCAAAAGACCCGCCCCGGTACTTGAAGAGGCCCCGGGAAAACTATCAGACAGCGAACAAGTCATGATTGCCCGGAAATCCATGGTAAAACCTGTTAAGCCGGCACCCGAAAGTGAATTTGATCCGTCCCCATCTGTTCTTAAAAGGGCAAAGGTAAAACAGCCTGTTAGAGGGGGTAAACCCATTGAACTTGTCCTTTTGCCCAAAACAGGATTCATTGACAGGGCTTATGAAACTGATGTGGCCGAGGATGCTGATTCACCCCTTGAAAGAGACGTAATAGCGGATGAAAAAGAGATAACTTTTAAGTCATCTTTTGAAAGAAAAGTCACGGCCAGCCAGGTAGCTCCTGTCGCAAACCTTCTTCCCAGGGTGAAAAATCTCATAGGACTTGTAGATGGCAAGGTCTTGTCCGTGGAATATGAAAGGCAAACAGAACAATTAAAATCGATTCATGCTGAGATTCCCGCCAAGCAATACAAAACATTTTGTGAAAAATTAACCAGACTGGCCGTGCTCCAGAACCCACCCCCCGATCTTCTTGATAAAGACCGGGAAACGATCCGGATCCGAATCAGGTTCATATCTTCTGAGCAATAAAAATTTTTTAGGAACTTTTTTCTCACCTCCTTGTCTAATGGAATCAAAGGACAACAAAATTAACAAAGGAGGTTAGAAAAATGAAACACAAGAAAAGAATTTTGGGACTGCTTATTCTGGCTGTGTTTATGATGGTGGGAAAAGCTTCGTACGCGCAACCGGAAACAAATTCCGACAAAACATTATCCCCGTACTTCCTGGTAAAGAGCCATGACCCCGACGTGGACAGACTCCCCCTGAAATCGACATGGGCTGAAGTGAATATTTCAGGCGTCATCGCCGACGTCAAAGTAACACAGGTCTATAAAAACGAAGGCAATAAGCCGTTGGAAGCCATCTATGTCTTTCCGGCGTCCACAAGGGCTGCTGTTTACGGGATGAAAATGACTATCGGAGAGCGAACCATCACGGCAAATATCCGTGGGCGTGAACAGGCACGACGTGAATACGATCAGGCAAAACATGCAGGGAAGAGCGCATCCCTTCTGGAACAGCACAGGCCCAATGTCTTCCAGATGAATGTGGCCAACATCTTGCCCTCGGATGTAATTAAGGTGGAACTAAAGTATACCGAACTGCTGGTTCCCACAGACTCTGTTTACGAGTTTGTCTATCCGACGGTTGTTGGGCCCCGCTATGTGGACGAACCTGCCGATCAATCCGGTCCGTCTGACGCGTGGACATCGAATCCCTATCTTCACCAGGGAGAATCCCCCACATATACCTTTAATATTTCCGTGGATATCGCGGCAGGTCTCCCGATTCAAGACATCACCTGCCCCTCACATAAGATTGGGATCAACTACAAAGGCCCTGCTTTTGCCACAGCAAACCTCGATCAATCCGAGAAACATGGAGGCAACCGTGATTTCATTTTGAAATACCGGCTTGCCGGCGGCAAAATCGAAACGGGACTCCTTCTTTTTGAGGGGAAAAAGGAAAACTTTTTCCTGCTCATGCTGCAACCTCCCAAAAAGGTTACCAATAACCAAATCCCGCCGCGCGAGTATATATTCATCGTTGATGTGTCAGGATCCATGCACGGTTTCCCCCTGAATATATCCAAGAAGCTTCTTAAGGACTTAATCGGCAACCTTCGCCCAACAGACAGATTCAATGTGCTGCTGTTTGCCGGAGGTTCGCACCTGATGTCGGAACGATCCCTGCCCGCTACCCAGGACAACATCCTGCATGCCATAAATATTATTGAACGACAGCGCGGAGGAGGAGGCACCAGGCTTTTCCCGGCCCTTAAAAGAGCGCTTTCTCTGCCAAAAACCGAAGGATACTCTAAAAGCGTTGTCATTGCCACCGATGGGTATGTCTCCGTTGAAGAAGAGGCCTTTGATCTGATCCGGAACAATCTCGGCCATGCCAATATGTTTACATTCGGAATAGGATCAAGCGTCAACCGCCATTTGATCGAAGGAATGGCAAGGGTGGGAATGGGAGAACCCTTTGTCATTACAAAACCTGAGGAAGCACCAAAAAAGGCGAACAGATTCAGGAAACTCATTGAGTCCCCCGTGTTAACAGGAATCAAGGTCGACTTTGGCCGGTTCGAGGTTTACGATGTGGAACCACCCAGTATTCCCGACGTATTGGCTGACCGGCCCGTCATTGTGTTCGGCAAATGGCGCGGCAGACCTCAGGGCAGCATCTCTTTACGAGGGTTTACCGGAGAACACTCCTTTTTGAAAAAGGTGGATGTCTCTAAGATAAAGCATTTAAAGACAAACTCGGCCCTGCGCTACCTGTGGGCACGGCACCGGATTGCACTCCTGTCAGACTATAACAGGCTCAAACCTCAGGATGAACGGATCAGAACGGTGACCAACCTGGGCCTGTCCTATAACCTGTTGACCGCCTACACCTCGTTTGTTGCCGTGGATACTCAGATCCGTCTGAAGGACGGGCATGCTGTAACAGTCAAACAGCCTCTTCCATTGCCCCAGGACGTCTCCGACTACGCGGTGGGGGGAAATAGATCTTTCGCTAGAAAAGGCGCTTCATCCTTTGCAATCGCACCTTCGGTAACAGGCTTTAAAAACAAGGTGCTGGAAGAAAGCATTGAGTACAAAAAGGAAGACCGTTTGACTTGTGAGCCGGAAATGGACGCTTCCACCCGCAAGACAAACCGTATAGAATTGAAAAAAGTTGCTGTAACTGAAGGTTTGTCAGAAAAATCTATTCAAAAGCTGCTGGAAAAACATATTCGCTCATTCAACCTGTGCTACAGGCAGGCGCTGGGGAAAAGCCCCGACCTAAAGGGTAAGGTTGTATTCAAAATGAATATAGATCCAGCAGGCCGCGTCACGAAAGTTAATATGGGTAAAGGCGCAAAGAAAGACAGAGAATTTGAACGGTGCATGATCCAAGAACTCAAAATGCTACGCTTCCCGACACCGACAGGGGGAAGAAATGTAGTAGTCACCATTACATTTGTGTTGAACCTCAATTACCCCCACACTTTGACCGGTCTGCTCCCCGCCGCGAAGCACTGCCGGAAGGCAGAACGCCCGCCCTTTAGGGCGGGGAGCCTCACCGAAGGAAAACGTAAAGGGACTGTGTGGGGGTAAAAGCCGAAGAGTGATACTGGTCAAACGAGAGGCGACTGTGGATCTGTGTCAAGCCACCTTCCAGTGCATTGTTCCAAAAAACAGAGGAAGTTCAGCAGCACATACAGGGCCGACCGTCACGGACCGACCGCTTTGCTCAGCCAGATTGTCACGTATCGGAGCCGCAAAGCCCGGCAGGAAAAGGGTTGATTCCGGAGCGATTTGATCTGCTTCTTCTCGGATGAGTGCCTGCACAACCCGTTCGGCTGTAAAGACCTCGTAGACCATGGCCATGTCCACAGTATGCCCATCCGTGTCCACAACCAGGTACCAGAACGGGCTCAAGGTCGTGGAGAGCACCGCAGTAAGAACCTCAACGGTGAGCTTTGAGTTGCCCGACACAAGGATCGGTGAATACTTTTCCGGCTGGTTTATCTGGAAGAGCCCGGTGGGGCCGGGATTCGGGAGCTGGAGAACCTCCACTTCGGGTAGGATCTCAT
>JAUVVL010000104.1 GCA_030604635.1 Desulfobacteraceae bacterium | reverse complement strand
GCGGTTCTTGACCGTTTAATCCACAATGCACATAAAATTAATTTAAAAGGAGAATCCATGAGGAAAATACGATCACCCTTGACTAAGAAAAACAAATCTGGGAATTAGAGAAAAACCAGCGTTGCTTTGCTCCGATTAGGTGGCCGATTTACTCCGGAATCGGTGGCCGGAATCCTCCGGAACAAGTGGCCGATTTAAGCGGTATATCCACTTCTTTTGCATACCTTCAGATCTATTTTTAAACTTCCAGATAGATTAATAGCAGGTATCTAAATTTTTAGTGAAGCAAAAATCAGTATAAGGAAAATTATATATTATCTTAATTTATTAATAATTTTATCTCTTACAATCTTATCCTCATATTTAATAAATAAGTCAATAGGAAGCACAAAAGCTGTAAAATTAATGCCTTCTCTCCAATCAAGAATGCCAGAAATTAGTTCGTTGGCTTTTTCGATTTCTTTTATGTACTTATTTTCAAGAATATTCCAGCCAATATGATGTAAATTATTTTCATCATAATCGTGTTGAAGGACTACTATGCTGGGTTCACGAATTTCGAAATATTTGTTTTTAACAAATTCAATGTCAAAAATAGCTATTATTTGGAGTTTTAACGTCCCCTCCCCATCCATGCCAAGGAAATAAGTAGCAGGGATTGATAACGTTTGATCTGGTTTATGATAGTATAGATATTTATTAGTATAATCAGTATTCTTTTCAAAAACGTTTGATATTTTATCAAATAGAGTCCTCATGTCAGCAAAAAAGTTGTTGAACCATTTCACATTTGCAAAAAAAGTTTCTACAGTGTCCTGATCCATTTCATCCATCTCCTTTAAAGATAATAGAAAAAATTGGCTTTTGTTTAATCGAATAAAAATTGGAAAGATTATCTGTTGACAAATTAATGTCGAATTGTGTTTTAGGAGGTAATTTTAACTTTTTAAGGCTGAATAATAGATTATAAGTATCTTGAAAATTAAGTTTTGTCTTTGGATTTGGTAGTAATTTATCAAATAAAAAACCATTAAATGCCGTATAATTAAAAAAGCCTAAATATTGAATAAAATTGTCGATTATCATTTTTTCTTGTTTGTTAATAAGTTGCAACTCTTTTTTGATATTAATTAATCCATCAAGCAGATCATACCATGAAAGCATGATGCTTTTCTTTGGCCACATCGATGCCAACGACTAAATATCGCTCAGAACCGGTTATCTCTTTTACAACTTGACAATACTGCCTGCGTCTGATAATATCCTCTTTGATCATAATAACCTCCTTTTAGCATGGTTAAGGGTTAATAAATTGGGTGCTTTTATGCTATCAGGAGGTTATTTTTTGTCAAGGAGATAATATATTTTTATTGGGTTATAATAGGGGGTTGTGCCTTTTTAGTTTTAATATATGATGGTTTCGTAAAAAGTCAAAACTTGCTGAATTATTCAATTTTACGCATTCATAATGTCCTTAAATAATTCGCAATTCCTTAATCCCTAAATTCCTTAATCCATGTAAAAAGGACTTTTTACATGGGCATCAATATATAACGCCCTTAACTTTTAAACTTTATTAAAGCCAGCTTGAAGAGAAAAAATAGCGGTAGAAGGAAAAATATTCTTTATCCGCCTTTTCCATTTTTTGGGAGTCCCTGGGGGCGGACGGATCCGCTTTGGGGTCTGACCAAGCTAACTGGCTGATACCACATAAATAAAGTGTTAAAAGGGGGCAGTTCTTTGAAACAAATCGATTTCAAACGAACTTCAGGTATAATTACCAGGTTTCGTTCACTGAGACTTCATGAACCATTTTATCTTCTGAGCCGAAGTGTCTGCAAAGGGTTTCGAAAATCTCAGTGCCATGCCTGATGAAATAGCAACTCTCAAAGACGCCGGGGGCAACCATACCCTCAGATGTCAGATGGTTGAGCATTTCTTGGAGCGGTTTGTAGAAATCTCCCACGAAAATTTGGGGCTTGTAATGACCAATGCCGAGTTTCTTCTTTACAAAAGTGATGGCATTTTCAAGGTTGGTGCCTACTCCTCCCTTGAAATAAATGTCTGCCTCGGTGGTTTCAGATAGAATTGCCTGCCTTTCCAGTAAATCATTTCGGGCGAAATATGCTGCAAAATCCACGTGGGGATCAATGTCTACCCCTGGAATCTTCCAATATACGGCCCCGCAGAGCATCCCGAGAGAAGCCGTGGTTTCGGATACAAACGACATGACATTTCCGGCGCTGCCGCCGGTAAGGATACCGCAGATTCCCCCGTGGAAATCCTTGAATGACTTAACGCTGTCTACGACTTCTTTCTGGGTGTCGGCATCAACATCCCCTGCTGTTCCGTAAATCGCGGCCAGCTTCCTTGAGCTGAAGGCTTCATGGAATGAAGGTATCACCGAAGACCTCATAAAAAACTGCTTGTATAAGATTATGTCGCCTTGCAGAGGACTTTTCCAGCAAATCTCCACACCCATATCCTGAAGAGTATTCATAAAAGCAAGGTGCTCCGACTTGAAGAAGTATTCCTCTTCAGGGGCCCTTCTGAACGTCAGATCGCTGAGGAGGCCAAGGTCGGCAGCTACGATGAGATAAGATGCAAGGCGTCGGTTAGGAAAATCTTGCATAATCAGCGCTGTATCAGGTTTCAGCTCATGTAGCAGTTGATCGTACCTTTTATTCAGCTTGATGAATCTTGGCCCTTCAGCTTCACTAATGACTGCGATAGTTTTCTCATCTACGGCCCGCTCCTCGTAAAGTTTCTCCAGGAGTGATGAGTTCAGGTCAATATAGAATTTCTTTTTTACATTTTGTTTGGGTGAAGCCGGTTTGTAGACTTCGAAATGAGCCGTCTCCTTGACAAGGTCTTTTTCTCCGCCAACAAGCTCAAGATATATGATCCCATTGGTGTGTTTGCTTCCTACCCTGGCATCTGTATGCTCTGGATCTAGAATATAAATTTCGTTTTGCTGTGTAAAAAGAGTCGTATGGGATATTACTCCGCTTCCGGCAGGCACTATGACCTGGTCCACCTTTTGCTCCGGCTGGACAAAATATAGATCTTCCCGAGGTATCCTTTTTTGCACAGCAGCCTTCAGATATTCGGGTGTCAAGACTTTGGGGTTGGGAAGATGCACAAATGGCATAACCGGCACAGCCAGAATGCCTTCCTCAAGCACCTTGGTTCCCTTTGGAACAATGATTGTGCGATTTGAAATCAGGCTGATTAGTTCCTCCGCAGTGTATTTGAGTTTAGAATTTCTCAAATAAATCTTGCTGACCTCAAGGCCAGGTTCCATCAACTGGTTAATAGTGAGGCCCGCAGAGTATTCGGGAATATAAAACCAGAATCTCGCTTTATATGAGATCTTGTCCCCTTTCAGTACAAAAGCGCCCAGTTTCTCCTGGTTAATTCCCAGTCTGGCCTTTGTACTATGTAAGTCCGTTGTCAGGCAGTCCTGATTGCGCAAGAAATACTGCATTTGCTCATCCTCAAGGTATGTTGCGACCAGCGCAATGACCTCGGTCTCATCAGCATGAATGATCTTTTCGATTTTACAATCAGGGCTTTCATTTAAGGACATAGCAAAACTCCAAGAAAATTTGCACGGGGCAGATTACCCTGTGCAACTTAATACCTAAAACCTGCACAAACAATCTTGAAAGATTATAAATTATAAATATATACAGGGTGTTGAGTGGATTTAAATCAGATAGTTTATTCATCAAAATAAATAGCCCACTCTGGTCTGAAAAGACGTACCCCGCTTTCAGAACAATATTTTAATGGAATATATGGCGCATCTGATCTCAACTATCACAGCTCTTTTGATCCCCTCCGGGTTAACCCGTTTCAAGCCTTTCTGAAAAGTTTAGCAACTTCTTCAAACTTTTTGCTGATCATCAGAGTCATCTCGGCTGCATCTTCCAGCAATGAAGCAGCCTTATCCTTATCTTTCTCCTTTGCTTTTTTGGCCCAATCCCTGTATGTTTCTGCATGATCATCATTATGCTTTATCCAATGTTCAATCAATTTGATCATTTTTTCATCAAATGATAAGGTGCTCTGAATATCATGGTCATGGTTATGATGATGTGTCATTTGAATTCTCCTTTTTTAATGTTTAAGAACTTGGCGCCCTGCGGGCGGTCTTTTTGACAGGATCAACCCCAGTACGATCTTCCGGACCTACGGGGCAGGCAGGATATTCAGGATATTTTTTATCCCATTTTCCTGCCTCCGGCCCGCTGGGCCTACGCCTCGGAGGGATGAAAATGGGATAAAGCTCCCTGTAAAATAGGTCTCGCCCCGATGAAATAGGCTCTGCATTTCATTGGGCAGGCATTTTTCGTGGTGAAAATCCGCCAGGCGGAGCATTAATTAATCCGACAAATCCCGTTAATCTTGTCTGAAATTTAATTTATTAATATTATTACAAATAAAAAGGAAATCCCTGTGCTATCAAGTTTTTTTCAGGCAGGTTGCAAAAACCTTATTCGATATTTACAATCAAGGACAGAGATAGTCAATAGTTCTAACCCAAATTTCTCATGAAGAATTTATCTAAATATCATGGTCAAACTACGCTTTAATAAAAAAAACATTGCCATTTTACTGGGCCTGGCCTGTGGCGCCATTTTTGGAATTATGATAGGTGTATTTATAGCCTTGACCCATGATCTTCCCCAAATCCGCAGCCTTGAAACGTTCAGACCGTCTTCCGTTACACGAATTTACTCAGCGGACAAAGTGCTCCTGGCAGAACTATTTTTAGAGAAAAGAGACCCTGTTCCCCTCAGAGTCATACCCGATTACCTTAAGAAAGCGTTGATTGCAACAGAAGACAGGAAATTCTACCGACACAGCGGGGTTGACCTAAAAGGGGTTCTCAGGGCCATCATCAAGGATATCCGGGCGGGAGAATTTGTTGAAGGCGCCAGCACCATCACTCAACAGCTTGCCAAGACACTCTTTTTGACGCCACGAAAAACCCTGTTGCGTAAAATAAAGGAAGCATTTCTGGCCTTTCAGATGGAGCGCCGCTACACTAAAGATGAAATTCTGGAGCTGTATCTTAACCAGGTATACTTTGGAAGCGGTGCTTACGGTGTTGAATCGGCAGCCAGGATATTTTTTGGGAAACCGGTAAAAGACCTGGGGCTGGCTGAATGCGCCCTGGTTGCGGGCATGCCCAAGTTGCCATCCCGATACTCCCCGCTGATTAACAAAGATCTTTCAATAAAACGCAGAAATATCGTCTTAAAGCAGATGAAAGAAACCGGAATCATCACTGAAACAGAATTTAATAAAGCAATAGAAGAACCGCTCAACCTTGGAAAACAAAACAAACATCCGGTCGAAGCACCCTACTTTGTCGAATATGTCAAAAACTTTCTCGAAGACACGTTGGGTTCATCAATACTCTATAAAGGCGGACTTACCGTTTTTACTACCCTCGACTCCGGGCTGCAAAAAGCAGCAGAGCATGCGGTTGCCAAAGGTCTTTCTGCCCTTGAAACTAGAATGAAACAGCGGAAAACAGAAGATCCGGCCCCCCAATGCGCCCTGGTCTCTCTGGATGTGCCATCCGGAGGAATTTTTGCAATGGTCGGCGGCAAAAATTTTTACGATAGCCCTTTCAACAGGGCCACCAGCGCCAGACGGCAACCCGGATCTGCATTTAAACCGATTGTATACGCCCATGCCATTGAACGTGGCTTCCCCCAGAACACCATGATACTCGATGCGCCGGTAGCCTTCAAGAGTGCAAACCAGGAAGAAGACTGGAGACCGGAAAATTTTTCCAGAGAGTACAAAGGAGAAATTACGCTAAGAATGGCGCTGACGCACTCGAAAAACATACCGGCGGTCAGACTCATCGAAATGCTGGGGTCTTCTTCAGTGGCCCGGTTCGGGCACACCCTCGGAATTGAATCTAGTCTTTATCCGAATCTTGCCCTTGCACTAGGCACGTCAGATGTTAAACTCATAAATTTGGCCGCCGCTTATGCAGTTTTCCCCAACAGGGGAAAACTGATAAAACCCTTCGGCGTCATGGAAGTCATTGATCGAAGCGAACGGGTTGTCTGGCGCGTAAAACCTGAAAAAAAAATAGTCATGTCCCGGGCAGGCGCCGCCATAATGACCAACATGCTAAGCGGCGTGATTCAAGAGGGTACAGGGAGAAAAGCACGGATAATCAAGCGCCCTGTTGCCGGGAAAACCGGCACTACCAACGAATATAAAGACGCCTTTTTTGTGGGTTTCTCACCATCCATTGCCGCCGGGGTATGGGTGGGACAGGATGCTTATGTGACTCTCGGGAAACGGGAAACAGGGGCCAAAGCAGCCCTTCCCATATGGATTGAATTCATGACCAAAGCACTTGCGGACAAGCCTTTCCAATACTTTGATATTCCGGATGATGTGGTAAAGGTACACATGGACCCGTCAACCGGCCGCCTTGCATCTGATGATTCACCCCATGCGGTCACAGCCCTTTTCAAAAAAGGAACAGAACCAAGACAATACCAATGAATTCGACTTTTTACGAAATCATCAATTAAATTTCTTGTTGACGTCAGATGTTGACTTTCGGGAAATCGTAAAATAAAAGTAACATTTTAGCCACTAAGGCACAAAGGCACAGAGAAGGGGGGAGATAATTAATAATTAATTGTTAATTATTAATTATTAATTATCATTTTGGGTTTCTTGTCAATTTTAACGTGTCTCTTATTAAAAATGGAATTAAAAGAATCATATTATAATCTTAGTGTCTTTGTGGCTGAACTATTACAATAAAATTAAAATTCGACACGGGCGGTTATGATCAAATATAACACGGATTTCTCTTGAGTCTGATCCGTTCATTTGCAAGTCATCATAAATTCTTCATGAAAAATTGGAGTTAAACAGCTTACTCATAAAACCATTGGGCATCTTTTATGAAAAAATTCATTAAGTTGAATCCTTTTACCATTACCTTACTCTCCATTGTCTTGGGGAGTTTTGCTTTAATTTCCGGAATACATTTTTTGGACATTATGGAATTAAAGACCATCGATTTTAGATTTGCCGCCCGTGGTAAGGTTTCTCCGGGTTCCGAAGTGGTTTTGGCTGTAATCGATGAAAAGAGCCTTGAAAAGGAGGGTAAATGGGTCTGGCCGAGATCAAAGCTGGCTGATCTGGTTACAAAACTTTCCAAGGCAGGCGCAAGGGTTATCGCATTCGACATCGGTTTTCTTGAACCAGATGATAAAAGAATCGTACAAACCATAAATAGCATCAAGCAAGAAGTACAAAAATTCCGCATTCAAAACACAAAGTTTGAACGTTTTCTGGAAAACTTAAAATATAAATCTGACAACGACAGGTTCTTGGCTGATGCTATTATAAATTCCAGCTCCAGGGTCGTACTCGGGTATTTTTTCCATATGAGTTTAGCCGAGTCAGGGCATCTAAATGAATCGGACATCCAAATTCATCAAGAAAATATCCAGGGATCGAGGCACAAACTTGTGCGTTATGCTTCCGCTGCCTCCCATAACGTCCCTATCATCGAAGCCAAAATGCCTCAGTCCAACATCAAAATGGTTTCAAATGCAACCGACTTGTCGGGATTCTTCAACATGTTTCCAGACCCTGATGGCGTTGTGAGATGGATACCTGCGGTTATTAAATTCAGGGAAGCGCTGTACGCGCCACTATCAATTGTTTCGGCCAGCGCCTATCTCGACCATCCCATTTCGGCAAATGTGGCTGATCATGGCATTGAAGGAATAAATATCGGCCAATTGTATATACCGACAGATGAGTTGGGACAGATTTTAATCAATTACCGTGGGCCGGAAAAAACCTTTCCCCACATATCTATTACAGACATACTCAATGAAAGTGTTCCCGAAAATGTTCTAAAAGACAAGATTGTGCTGGTGGGTGCAACCGCCGTAGGGATATACGATTTACGGGTCACGCCTTTTGGAACAGTTTTTCCGGGTCTCGAAGTCCATGCCAATATTGTGGACAGCATACTTGCAAATGATTTTCTGTATCAGCCGGAATGGGCTAAATTATTTGCTGTCATGGCGATTATCGTTGCAGGTCTTTTCCTTGGGATTGTACTATCCCGGGCCGGGGTAATATTTGGTGCGTTGGCCGGTATCTCCCTGTTTTACGGCTATATTTTGCTCTGCAAGTATCTGTTCTCTGCAAAGGGATTAATTCTTAATCTGGTTTACCCTCTTTCAGTGATGGGTTTTTTATATGTAGCCATTACCGCATACAGATACCTTGAGGAGGCAAAGAAGAAAAGATTTATTAAAGATGCCTTTTCTACCTACCTTGCACCCTCGGTTGTCAGCCAGTTGATCCAATTCCCTGAAAATCTTGTGTTGGGGGGTGAAAAACGCGTTATCACAGCACTATTCTCAGATGTCCAGGAATTTACCAGCATTTCCGAAAGACTAACACCCGATGAAGTGGTGGATCTTTTAAACGAATTTTTAACTGAAATGACAGATATTATCCTGAATTATGAAGGGACGGTGGACAAATTCGAAGGAGATGCCATTATTGCATTTTTCGGCGCACCCAACCCCCTTGTTAATCAGGCCGAAGTCGCCTGTAGAGCCTGTATCGAAATGCAGAAAAGGCTGGCTGAGTTGCGATCAAAATGGAGAACAGAAGGAAAACCGGAGCTTAAGATGCGGATCGGCCTTTGCACCGGGCCTGCCGTGGTGGGGAACATGGGATCAAAAAACCGGATGGACTATACCATGATGGGAGATACGGTGAATATCGCTGCAAGACTGGAAGTGGTTAACAAAATCTATGGAACCTATACCCTTGTCGGTAGCTCAACCTACAAGTCAGCCGGCGACAATATCATGGCACGGGAGATAGATTCCGTTCTTGTTGCTGGAAAAGAAGATCCTGTAACGATTTATGAGATTATAGGTTATCCTGAAGATGTTGATGGCCGTATGCAAGAGACGGTAAATCATTATGCAGAAGGTCTTGAGGCATACAGAAATCAGGACTGGAACAGGGCTAAAAATTTTTTTAATATAGCGCTGGAAGCCACACCAGATGACGGTCCCAGCAAAACAATGCTGAACCGGTGCAATGAATACAAAGTTAATCCCCCGGACAAAGACTGGAACGGGGTTTTTACCATGCTAACCAAATGATTTAACTGATTTCCGGTTTATCCGGATCAGGTATAGATGACATTCATGGGAAGCGGAGGATACTTCCACACACCCGGTTTTGGAATAATATGCTGCCCGCCGACAGTCAGCCAATTCAAATCGGGTTTGATCGTCCGCAATTTGCCGTCATCAGGCGGCCTGGCATGGTTGGTATAGGAATAGGTGGCCTGGAAGATACAGATGCTTGCATTTTTTTCGCGGAGAACCACATAGTTCTTCTTGAACGTTTGGGGCGTAATGTCATTTGTCTCTGCAATCTGGTCCATTTCATCGCTTTTAAACTTCATAAGAATCGCTTTTGAGACGCCTCTTTCGGAAATTCGTATCAATGCCCTCGATTCGCTGCTTCCGGCATAAACCGTCGTAATACACGGGAGCCTTTTTAAATACTGAGCCGCTACAATAGCGGCCGTCCTTCTGCCGCCAACCATAACAGGTAGACAATAATACTCAAAAAATTTTTTTTGAATATCTTCCGCGTATTTATCTCCCTTTTCATACAGTTCCTTCGATATATAGCGAAGGCTGCTTGCCAGATCTTCGGCTGCATCTGCAATCGGCCAGTCGACGCGCACGTGAAAATGGGAAAGACTGAATCGATTCTTTGCCTTGCTGGTCGGATCCCTTTGAATAAGTAGCGCATAATCCACAGGAAGCAGAGTCTTTAATAAATCATTGAAACGGGCTGACTCAAGATATTTCTGGTTCCTGTCTAATTTACTTGTAAGCGGAAGGGCATCGTAACTGAGAAGATTGGCTTTGGTGGTCTTGTTTACGTCAAAGAACCGTATATTTTTCTTGTGAATCGCAGGGATGACATCTTCAACAAAAATCACCAGAAAGGCATTCTGGCATTCATATTCCACACCCGGAATACGGGCACGGGGTTTCAACTCGCGCTTTTCTACAAACGGACATCTGAGATTTTTGGAAAGAAAATTTTCATAAGAATTTATCAGCGCATACTGAAGCAAGTGTTGATCCAGCTCATCCCGTAAAAGCTCGTAATAAGAACGCCTTAATCTGTTTACCTGGCTAAGCTCTTCCCTGACATTCCAGAATGCTATTTTCTGATCTAGCTTTATCAATGTTACTGTTCCTGTGCGTTTCAATTACTTTAACGGCAGCTGTCCTGAAAACTCAAAAAAATCGTGACTATTCAGCCACTAAGACACAAAGGCACTAAAATTATATTATAATTCTTTTAATGCCATTTAATTAGAGGTGCGATAAAATTGAAAAGAAACCCAAAATGATAATTAATAATTAATAATTAATTGTTAATTATTAATTATCTCCCCCCTTATTTGTGTCTTTGTGACTTAGTGGCTGAACTGTTACGAAAAATAATATTCAATAACCTTTGTGTCTTGTTCAGCCGTCGCAGCTGCTTTTTCAGCCGTCGTAGCCCAGGGGCTACTATGGCGAAGTCGGCGGCGAAGTCGGCGTGTCTTTGTGGCAAGATACCTGAGCAGTTACAAAAAATCATTCATAACCCGTAAAAGATAAGCAACAAATTTATTATAATATCATTATATAAGGTGATCGTCAACGTTTAAAGATCGTCATTTCTGTTAAATCTTTCCAGCCATTGATACAGATCTTCTCGATACCGGTATGCCAAAAGAACCAGTATAAGGCACACACCCAATATCAGAGCAAACAACCCGTACCTTTGTTCAAAAACGTATGAACCCTGAAGGCTGAGCATCAATGTGCCGGGCATACGTCCTATTGTAGCAAGTATAATGAAAACCTTGAGCGGAATGGCGCTTAGTCCTATAAATAGGCAAAGATAGTCTTTAGGAAAGCCTGGGAAAACAAATAAAACGAACAGAACAATTACCCCCTGGCGTTTAACAATTTTATCCAGCCGGTCCAGTTGAGCTGGAGGGATCAGTTTCCTGACATAACGTTTCCCCAGAAAACGACCGATAGTAAAATTGAGCAAGGATCCTACCGTAAGACCGATGCTCGAGTATAAAAATCCCTTTGCCGTTCCGAACAGGAACCCGCCGATAAAGCCTGTGGTTTCACCGGGAAAAGGGGCCAGCAACACCTGGAGAATCTGAATGATTATAAAAACCACAGGCGCAGCAGATCCAAAAGAGGTGACAAAGGCCTTGATCTGATCTCTGTCCGTTATTAGATTGTAAAAAGAGATGAACTTTTGCCATAAAGGATTGCCGTATAAATATCCCAGCAAAACAAGGGCGCATACAACTACAACAGTCAGAATTTTATATTTGCCGGAAAAAGGCTTTAAGGTCATAGTAAAGAATCCTGGCCCATAGGGCCCGGCTTTGGATTAACCCTGAAAGAGGCTATTTATCACAGAATCGATAAGTGTGAAGTGACTAACCTGTCGAGAGCTTGTCGAGAGCCTCAAAGCCGAACGGCCTCTGGTCGAACGAAGTGACCTGCCCGCCAATGCCTATC
>JAUVVL010000097.1 GCA_030604635.1 Desulfobacteraceae bacterium | reverse complement strand
TGGCTTCGTAAAAAGTCCAACTTCTGCGTTGCGCTTCATTTCGTTGTCATTGCGGCGTACGCTAAGTACGCACCCTTCGGGTACCGCGTTAGCGGTATGACACAAAATTCGCGCGCCTTGAATTTGGAGCTTTTTACTTTGCCATCACAATTTTGACTTTTTACGAAATCGCCAGGATTTAGCTTCAACTTTATTTTCAGCTCCCTCCCGACTGCGCCCGCCGGACTTTTTTCGCCCTGTGGCGTATTCGTTTCTTCTGGTATTCGGGAAACATGTCCGGATAATGATGCTTCCACCGTTTATGTACCCAAAACCATTGATCAGGATAGGTTCTCACCGCTTTTTCGATAGCGCCGGTCATAATCTGGGTATTGGTTATTATATCAGAGCGTAAATCCTTGGTACGTATCAGTTCAAGGGGTTTTTCAACGATGATGGTGAGCCTGCCATCTGCATCCCGGATGCAGAAAACGGGGATGACCGGGCTTTTGCATCGAAGGGCCAACAGGGCGGCGGCAGGAGTTGATCTGACCCTGTGACCTAAAAATGTCACATCGACACTTTCTGAGCGTTTGGTTCCCTGATCGACCATAATCCCAAGCATTTGCCCCCGCCGCAGGGTACGCATCATATCAGGTAGTGCGCCTTCCTTATCAATGACCGTACTCCCGAAACGCGTCCTGATCCTGATGATCCATTGATTTATTGGTTTGAACCGAAGTTTTCTGGCTACCACGGCAATTTGCGTATTGAAACAATAAGGTATAAATAGGGGTGCCATTTCCCAGTTTCCCAAGTGTGCTGAAATCATTATAGCCCCTCTTTGTTCCTTTAAGGCATCATGAATGTTATCTTCCCCCCTGATTCGGGCTTTGCGCAGGATATCGTCTTTTGAAAAGCAGGTCATCTGGCAAATTTCTATAATGGTAATCCCGATGTTCTGAAAAATTCGTTTGGAAATCTGTTTGATGCGGTCTTGTTTCCATTCCGGATAAACGAATTTCAAGTTGCGTCTGACGATCCGCCGATGCGGCACATCCAGACAATACCAAATCCTTCCCAATATCTTGCCTGCACCTGCGATATACTTATAGGGTATTCCGGCAATAAAAGCAGCAAATTTGCCGCGGAAACCATCTGGCTCCCTGAATTGTTGTTGGCTATGTTTTTCTATCATTGTTGGTATAGATTTCCGTATCAAATCTTAGGCACCCTTCATTTAAGCTGCCTTACTGAATCAAGAGCTGTTTGCAGGCATCGAACACTTTGTATACATCCAGCTTTTTCATGCAATCCCTGTGTTTACAATATTTTGAATAACAGGGTACGCATTCCATTGATTCCTCTCTCACAACAATACTCCTGTCGTTTTGAGGCCCTACATAAAACGGATCGGTGGGACCAAAAATCCCCACAACAGGAATATCCAGAGAAGACGCTATATGCATAACACCTGAATCGATACCCACAAATAAGCTTGCCCCTTTTACAACTGAACAAAGACTGGCAAGGCTGGTTTTGCCTGTCAGGTCCAGGGCATCAATATCCTTTTCCCGGCCCTTTTTCTCTAAAATCCTTATTATCTCGCTGTTGTATGCCTGATTGTCCGCACCACCAACAAGTACAGGGGATAACCCGTATTTTTCTTTTAGCAAAAGCATCAGCTTTGCAAATTTTTCTTTTTGCCAGGTCTTCGCAAGCCTTCTTTTAGACGCGCCAGGAGAAATGATGACGAATTTTTTCGGCAGGCTCAGATCACTTCCGTTCTTATCAACGTTCATAAGCCCAACGTAATCAGTTTTTATGACGATGACGTTCAGAAGTTTTAACAGCTTGGCATTATTGTACCAGCTGTTATGGCCCTCGATATTTTCTTTTATATTAAGACATAAATCCCATGGAAAATGAGAAAATCCGGCCTTGATTTTTGCTCTGCTTAACGCGGTTAATATAAGACATTCTTCAGATCTGGCAAGAGATATCACCAGGTCATAGTTGCTCTTCCGTATGTTTTTTAAAAGCTTATGTTTAGCTGTCAGGCCGCTTTTTCGAGGTATTACTATATCCACGTATGGTGAATCGGCAAGCAGCTCTTGCAGATAGGGTTTAACCAAAGAATGAATAGATGCATCCGGGTAATTTTCTCTTAGGGCCCTTAATAGGGGCAGTGAAAAGAATAAATCTCCAATCTGGTTCAGATGTATAATGCATATTTTTTTAAAACTCATGATCCGCTATTATAAAAAGAAGTTGTCGTCTTCCATTTCTTCTATTTCATCAACGCTTCTATCTGAATGTATAAATTTTTCCACCCACCAGTTTACATGGTGATAAAAGCATCCGACAACATTGCACTCCTTTTCAGCATTAAAGGCTGTGATAGAATGTGTTAGGTTCTGTAATGTTTCATCGAATCTTTCTTTTCCCTCATATCCATTAGGCTCTGCAATTTTGGCCTTTTCAACTCCCCTGAAAGCCGGACAGTGAAAAATTCCAGATGGAGTGACCACAGTGTTGAAAAACTGCATATGACATATTTTGGGCTGCCGTTTCAGCTCATGCACCTTATTATCCATCATTGCCCGCAAATTGACACTTTCAAGAACTTTTATTTTATTTTCTGCAACTCTTTTTGCATTATGAAAATTGTTTTTAATATTTTCTATAATGCGTTGTTCTTTTTCCCTGTCAAGGCTATCTAAGAGAGTCTCCTTTTGAGATTCCTGAAGTCGTATAAGACATGGTTTAAAGGAAATATAATCAAAACGGTGCCTTCTGGCCAGTCTTACGGCTTCGGGCATTTCATGGATATTTGAGCAAAGTGCATGTCCGTTCAAGTATAATCCTTCCCACATAATAACAAATGAATAACCCAGGGAAATATTTGGGTTACCAATTTTCATTTCCCGTGCACTATGGAGTATGTCATGTAAGGTCACATCGGTTTTGGGTCTGTGGAGTTTAACAAAGGTTTCTTGACTCGCAGCATCCAGGGATAATCTTACCCAGTCATGTTTTTCTAATAAAGCTACAATTTTTGTAATGCGACTAAGTCTTGATCCGTTGGTTACGATACCCAACTGCAGCCCCATACTTTTTATATAGCTGACAATTTCACCAAAATTTCTGTGAAGGGTAGGCTCACCCCCTCCTAAGAGTATAACGGATAACAGTCCGTGTGATTTTAAGATGTCTAAACTACGTTTTACATCATCTATATCCAGGTATTCTCCGGTATTTATAATTTTTGAATCAACGCAGTGCGGACATGCAAAATTACAGGCAGACGTCAAATCCAGGTTTATGGATATAGGGCCCATATTGGGGAGTGCATGGCCAGCATCAGTTGTTCCAGCATTTCGTTGCCAGTTAATATACTTCTTAAGGCATTCTATAACCGAAGATTGCCTTAGCTTCGAACTGAAATCATGTTCTTTGTGTTTTAGTTTCACCATATCAATCTCTCTTACATTATTTTACAATAATCATAAATTTTTTTTAACAGAGACATATTTCTCATAATATGTGCTTTCCCTATGAGTGGCTCCCGTTTATCATTAACTGCTGAAATAAAATCTTGCACTGATAGTTCTAAAGGATCACTTATCCTCAGGATACTATCCGAATACTTAAAAGAGATGTCATAGCTATCGAGGTCCAAAACCCGATGAACAATCTTACTATTGAACCCATATGAAAAACTGCGCGGTGGAAGAATTGTTCTTACGAGCTCAATCAGAACCTCACAATAACCGGCGGAAAAGATATAATGAAACTTTGTTATTATTTTTTCTTTATAAGCTTCAATGCTCAGATTGCCGATTTGTCCATCACTAAATACAGAATACAGAATGCTCAATGCGTGTGGAACAGATTCTAAAATCATCTTTTTTCCTGAAACCATAGGAGACAGTCTGATAAAGAAAGTGTCAACTTTTTGGCTGTCGATTAGACCGCAAAGTTTTTCATAGTATGGCAGTGAAAATGGCCACTGAGAATTCATTGCTATTTTCAGGTTCTTGCTTTCGGCCTTTTCAAAGATATTTTCAAGCAATTGCTTTATATCAATATCACTTTTATTTTGCCAAACAAATGGTTTCTCGCAAAATACATGCACTCCTTCTTCAACACATTTTATCAAATATTCATAGTGAGTCAGTGCCGGGGAAGCTATAATAACCGCATCGGGCCGTTCTCTTTTCATCATGCTGTAAAAATCAGTATAGCCAGTTGCATCGATTCCATATTGTGTTAGAACAGATGAAGCCTTCCGGGCTGTTTTCTCAGTTGTTCCCAGAACCGATATGACACTTGCCCCGTTTTTTTGAAAATATTTTCCGATATATTGCCCAATGCCGCTTCTGTTTCTGCCGGCACCTATTATTGCTGTCTTCATGGTACCTTTGCTTTTTTCATTATTATAATTGGACTTCCTTGTAGCTTCTTTTCTCAGAATACACTGCGGTTTTTGTCTGCAACATTTGTTGTGAGCTTATATTTTCCCGGGTTATCCCGACAGAATTTTATGATCTCCCTATCTGGTTAACTATTCACCTATGGATCCGAGTAGAGCGATTTTCCCCAATAGAATAGATTAAAGGTTGTTATCCCCATTTTCTGTCTGGTTTATCGCCTGGAAGACAATATTTAAGCAATACATAAAATTGGACCTGCCCCCTGGTTATATCTTACTGCCACCTCCTTATGCATAAGGCCTTGAATAACGGGCTTTTTGAATGACACAAAGGTAATATAACACCTTTCGCCCAAAAAATGATATAGCAGGGGAAATAAAAAAATAAAAGCGAATTAGAAGAATTATAAGGATTTTTTAAATCCTTTGGTAATGAAATGGAATTACATGGGAATTTAACACACAGCACGACTTTCTTGACACACTTGCTACATCTCCATATAGAATAGGTTTGTTGGGAAATAGGGATTTCGGTCAGGCACTTGTTTTCGCAGGCACGATATTTGCCTTTGCAATCGTCTTTAGTTTATGACCATATTCGAGAAATTAATAGTGGGCAGGATGCTAACCAAAACATACGGGTGCTATCTTTTTGGATCGGCCACGGATCTTATTGATCAACAGCTTGAGCAGTTCATAAAACTCTTTAATGAACCTGTTAATCCGGTTGATTCGGTGCTGGGGGGCAGGGCTTCTGTTCAAATTAATCAAATCCCCGGATTCGGGTCAGTGGTCATAAAACATTATACCCGGGGCGGGCTTATACGGCGCCTGGTTAAACGAAGATATGTGAAGTGGGGAAAAACCCGTTGCCAGGTCGAGTATGAAATATTAAATAAAGTGCGAGACCTTGGTGTCGGCGCCCCAAAACCGGTTGCCTATGCATACCAGGGTCGATTATTTTACAAATGCTGGCTGGTAACCAGGGAGATTGAACAACAACAGACACTGGCCCGGCTCAGCCTTATGGATGTTGAGCGGGCTTCTTCTGTAATAGGCCGGATAGCCGATCATGTTGCCACCTTAATACAAAACCAAATACTTCATGTGGATTTGCATCCGGGTAACGTATTGGTAGATTCAGGCAACCGGGTATATCTCATCGATTTTGACAAGGCCCGTTATTCTTACTTGAATAAAGATAAATTGCGGGATAAATACATCAGCCGTTGGCGTCGTGCAGTTATCAAACATCGGCTGCCGGAAATGCTCTGGGAAATTATGGATTCGAAGCTTCGGAAAATTGATAAAACAGCCTGAAGCCAGGGGAGTCTCTCAGTTGGGAATTTTACTGAAAAAAGGAGTTGCATTGTGAAAATTGATGTATCTATCGGCGAAGTTGTTGATAAGATCAGTATTCTTTCCATAAAACTGAAAAAAATCAAAGACCTGGAAAAATTGAAAAATATCCGCAAGGAATATAACCTCCTTAAAGATTCACTGAAAGAAATCGGTATAAAAACCGGTTCAGAAGAGTTTAAACAGCTGGAAGAAATCAACCTGAAACTCTGGGATATTGAAGACAAGATCCGCCTTAAAGAAGCCAAAAAAGAATTTGATGACGAGTTCATCCAACTTGCCCGCAGTGTTTATTTCAACAATGATAAGCGCGCGGATATAAAAAGGAAAATTAACCTGAAACATGGCTCCGATTTAACCGAAGAAAAAGAATATGCGGATTATTGAAACTCGTGTTCTTAGGTCTATGCTATTTCCGGTGAAATAAAACCTGTCTTAGGAAACATCCTAACCCGAATTTCTCATGAAGAACATCAAACAGAATGGAAAAATAATACGATATTAATAAATTATACATTAATTTATCTCAAGTTCGGAATTACAGACTGTAATAGTTCAAAATAAAAAAAGGCATTTGATGTTCTTCACCAAAGGCGAGCCAGAGCGGCACAGTGCCTTCGGCATGACTCCTTCGGCGTCTGCGTTATTCAGCCCTCGAAGTAAAATACTACGTCTTCGGGCTGAAATGCCTTGTTCCTACACCGCTCTGGCTCGTGAGAAATCCGGGCTAAATCAAGGAGGAAGGCATAAAATGGGAAAGAATCCTGAAGAGGCAAACATTGAGACCGGGATGTTAAATATCCGGCTACCCAATGACCTGTTTAAAAGGGTGAAGGCTTGTTGTGATGAAAATGAAATAACCATCCAGGACTTTGTGACAGATGCCATAATAGAAAAGCTGGAACTTTCTCACAAAGAGAGGCGAAAAAAACAGCGGCTTTAGAGAGTGTAAATATCCGGGGTCAAAGGACCCGGCTTTGGATTAACACTGAAAGGGTTTACTATTACATCACATTAAGTGCCTAAAGTGCCCGCCCTGGTGCGACTCGTTCATATATTTAATATCGAGCTTTTGTATCATTTCAAATTTTAGGCACTTTTAGGGCCCTGCGTCCCTTTGGATTTTATATAGTGCCTGAACGAAAAGTCATGTTCAGGCACTAACTAATCTGGTTAATCCCGTCAATCCTGTCTGAAATTTAATCTTTTAATTTACTGATAAAAAGAAAATTCCATACTATTAAATTATGCAGCAAACTCGACGCTTGCAGGATTCAGCTTTATGCAGAAATGAGGTGAAATGAAAGTAAAACTGTTAAATACATTAATGATAGGTGCAAGCCTTTTGGTTGTAATGATGTTATTTCCAATGGGGAGATGTGAATCGATGAATGTAATAAAAAATCCGGGAACGATAAAACTGCCTAATCCTCAATATGACGGCCTGTCTTCAGTCGAACGTGCACTGTTAAAAAGGAGGTCTGTCAGAAGCTATTCGAAAGAACCGTTGAGTCTTGCTGAAACCTCGCAACTGCTGTGGGCGGCTCAGGGCGTTACACATCCCAGAGGCTTCAGAACCGCACCTTCTGCCGGAGCACTTTACCCGCTTGAAGTATATATTGTTGCCGGAAATGTGACTAACCTCGCTGACGGAGTTTATAAATACAGACCCATTCAACATGAGTTGATGAAAATTGATAAAGGAGACAAAAGAACGGAACTATGCAGGGCCTCATTAAGTCACCGCTCCATAAAAGATGCTCCGGCTGTAATGCTATTTTGTGCTGTTTACGAGCGGACAACAGTCAAATACGGTCAAAGGGGAATAAGATATATATACATGGAGATTGGTCATTCATCTCAAAATGTTTGTTTACAGGCTGTTTCATTGGGTCTTGGAACGGTTACAATCGGGGCTTTCAACGACAAAAAAGTAAAAAAGATTGTGAATTGCGAGCCAGATGAGCATCCTCTTTACATAATGCCGGTTGGGAAGCTGATAAATGAATAGGGGGAATTCTTTAAGAAATCCCCACTTGAGGAGCATAATCGCTAACTTAGTGCTCTAATTCGTAAATTCGATGACGTATTTTATCTCAAAAGACCTATCCTGGATCCGCCTATATTTGTGCCATATGGCATTATCAAAGGCGAAGAAACCCAAAAGTGCCTAAAGTTTGAAGTGAGCTAAAGTTGTGGAACTCGCCTACGGCGAGGCCAATTATAATCAAATTGACAGAATACCATAACTTTAGGCACTTTAGATCACTTTAGGCACTTTAAACTTTTAAAGTGTATGGGATTGCAAAAAGAGTGCGGCGAACTTTGCAGAATAATGAGTGCAAGCGTGAAGACTTCTCCAAGACGCACGAAAAAATAATCCCTGCCCGACGGCTGGCAGGCGGGAATGACCAATTGTTAATTGTTAAGTTAGAATTTATAGGTGGGCGGGGGGGTGTTTATAGCAGGGCATGACCCAAATCTTTAGAAAGAAAATTGCCAGAATTAGAACTTCTGCAGGTTTTAAAAAGATATTGATTTGCTTTTAAAAATCGGGTATAGCACTTTGGAGGACTTGAACAGGGGAGGAATGTATGAATCAGTGCGTTTTGCTGAATGCAGACTACACTTTTCTTAATGTTGTAAACTGGAAACGGGCGATGTGTCTTATTGCAAAGGGAAAGGTGCAGGTTTTAAAGCATTCTGAAAGAATAATCAGAACTGCCGAAGGCATCGCAATTAAAGTCCCTGCTGTTATGAGGCTGATTAAGCTTATCAGAATGCTATACAGAAATAGAGTGCCTTTCAGCAAAAAGAATATCCTTGTCAGGGATGGATTCAAATGTGCTTATTGCGGTAATGGCAAAGAAAGACTGACAATTGATCATATAATACCCAAATCGAGAGGCGGCAGAACAACCTTTGAAAACTGTGTTTCTTCTTGTAAATCGTGCAATAACAAGAAAGGTGGCAGAACACCCTCAGATGCCCGTATGTATCTAAAAGTAAAAGCTTATCAGCCGACAATTGCTGAATTTTTGCGATTGAAAGTCAAGAGACTGGGTATTAATGATGTGCTAAAAGACTTTGGAATATACTAATTAGGATGGCTTCGTAAATCCCGCCTGAGCGGGACTGCGTTGCGCTTCATTTCGTTGTCATTGCGGCGTACGCTAAGTACGCACCCTTCGGGTTCCGCGTTAGCGGTATGACACAAAATTCGCGCGCCTTGAATTTGGAGCTTTTTACTTTGCCATCGCAATTTTGACTTTTTACGAGTTTGTCACCATTAATGCGCCCGAACAATGTATTGTTCGGGCTTTTTGTTACCTAAAACCTGCATAAACAATCTTGGAAGAGTTTAAATTAAGGCAAACTCGACGCTTACAGGATTTAGGTGTTATTTCCTTGACAGAAAGCGGTTTTGAAAGTATTTTTTTTTGTTTAAAATAAAATCCGATTTTGGGGGATGCATGGACTATAAGAAGACACTCAACCTTCCGAATACAAAATTTCCCATGAAAGCCAGTCTGGCCAAACGTGAACCCGAGCAGTTAAAGATGTGGGAAGAAATGGGTTTATACAACGAGATCAGAAATGCTTCCAAAGGGCGTGAACTCTTTATTTTGCACGACGGCCCTCCATACGCAAACGGCCATATTCATATTGGAACGGCCCTTAACAAGATTTTAAAGGATATTATTGTTCGTTCACGGCAGATGTCAGGTTTAGACGCAGTTTATGTGCCTGGCTGGGATTGCCACGGGCTTCCGGTTGAGCACAATGTTGAAAAAGTACTGGGGGCAGAGAAAGCAGGAATGTCCCAGACCGAGATTCGAAGATTATGCCGGGCATATGCTGAAAAGTATATCGATATTCAGCGTGAGGAGTTCAAGCGTCTCGGTGTTATGGGTGAATGGGATAATCCGTACTTGACGATGAGAAACGAATACGTAGCCACCATTGCAAGGGAGTGCAGTAAATTCGCCCTGGAAGGGAGTCTTTTCAGGAGCAAAAAACCGATCTACTGGTGCTGTAGCTGCAAGACAGCGCTGGCTGAGGCAGAAATAGAATATTCTGATGAGACATCCCCGTCGATTTTCGTTAAATTTCCATTAAAAGACGATCTAAGCAGCGATTTTCCCAGTTTGACCGGAAAAAAGGTTTTTTTTGTTATATGGACGACGACACCCTGGACTATTCCTGCAAACCTTGCCGTGGCGATTCATCCTGACTTTATTTATGCTGCCGTTGATACGAAAAATGGTGAGGTGCTTATTCTGGCCAGGGATCTTGTGGAACCCTGTATGCAAACCTTTGGCTTTTCCGATTTTTCGATTCTTACCGAAATTCGAGCCGATAGACTGGAACGAAAGAAGTGCCGCCATCCTATATATGATCGCGAATCACTGATTATCCTTGGCACCCATGTTACTCTGGATGCCGGAACAGGATGTGTTCATACGGCCCCCGGGCATGGACGCGAAGATTATGAAGTGGGTCTTTTGTACGGTATAGATGCTTATTCACCGGTAGATGACAACGGCTGCTTTACAAAAGAGGTCGATTTTTTTGACGGCCAATTCGTATTCAAAGCCAATACGGATATCATCGCCAGATTACAGGAGGATGGTTTCCTCGTTGTAAAGGACACAATGAAACATTCTTATCCTCATTGCTGGCGCTGCAAGAAGCCGGTTATTTTTCGCGCCACACCCCAGTGGTTCATCTCCATGGACAAAACGGAATTAAGAAAAAAAACTCTTGATGAGATCGACAGGGTAACGTGGATTCCCAACTGGGGAAGAGAAAGAATCTACGGCATGATCGAGAACCGGCCGGACTGGTGCATATCCAGACAGCGTGCATGGGGTGTTCCCATCGCGATATTCTATTGTGAAAAATGCGAATCCCTTTACATAAACACGGAAATCGCCGATCATATCCATTCACTGTTTGAGACGCACGGCGCTGATATATGGTTTGAAAAAGATGTTAAGGAACTCCTTCCGGAAGATGCCGTGTGTCAGAAATGCGGTAATAAAACATTTATTAAAGAGAGCGACATCCTGGATGTATGGTTCGATTCCGGTGTAAGTCATGCTGCTGTGCTTGAAAAGCGTCCGAATTTAAAATGGCCCGCCGATCTTTATCTGGAAGGGAGCGATCAACACAGGGGGTGGTTTCACAGCTCGTTACTGACAGCCGTGGGGACAAGGGGGCATGCGCCGTATGAGTCCGTTTTGACACATGGATTTGTTGTCGATTCGGACGGCAAAAAGATGTCCAAGTCACTTGGAAATGTTGTGGCACCCGGGAAAGTTATCGAAAAGCACGGAGCGGAAATTCTCCGACTCTGGGTCTCTGCTTCGGATTACAGGGATGATATCCGTATTTCTGAAAATATCTTAAAACAGTTGAGCGATGCGTACAGGAGAATCAGAAATACAAGCAGGTTCATGCTTGGCAATCTATATGATTTTGATCCTGAAAAGGATGCTGTTCCCTATGAGTCGATGCCGGAAATTGACAGGTTCGCCCTGCACAGGCTTCAGAAGTTGATCGAGAAGGCCCTTAAATCGTACGACACCTTTGAATTTCATATTATTTACCACGCCCTTTACAATTACTGCATCGTTGATCTCTCTGCGTTTTACCTGGATATTCTCAAGGACAGGCTCTATACATCACCTCCGGATTCTGCGGAAAGAAGAAGCGCCCAGACCGTCATACAAATCCAGCTGGACGCCATTGCAAGACTCATGGCGCCGATACTTGCCTTCACTGCTGAAGAGATTTGGAATTTCATGCCTATTCGGAAGGGAAAAACATCGAGTATTCATCTTGCTTCCCTGCCAAAAGTAAATGCGGCATGGAAAGATGAAAAACTGGGGGAAAAATGGAACCGTCTCCTTGAAGTGCGCAGTGAGGTTACAAAGGCCCTTGAAGAAGCCAGAGTCAAAAAGCGTATCGGACATTCCCTTGATGCGGCTGTTACCATCCATACAGATGATAATCTGTGCGATGCGCTTTACCCGTATGAAGATGACCTAGGAACCATATTTATTGTTTCCAAGGCTTCTCTGATTAAAGGTGAAAAACCTGCCGGAGCCTTTGAAAGTCATGATATCGATGGTTTGTCGATTCTGATTGAACCTGCAACTGGTGACAAGTGTGAACGGTGCTGGAAACATGACCCTTCGGTTGGGACAAGTACAGAGCATCCTGCGATTTGCAGTCGATGTCATGATGCCCTTAATGAAATTATGTAAACTGCGACGCTTGCAGAATTTAGGTAATATGCAACAGTTAAGCCACTAAGGCACAAAGGCACAGAGATGGGGTATGAATTATAAACCTTTATCAAAAAGAGGAGAATCTATTGCTGAAAAAATTGTAGATGCAGCATATACCGTCCATAAGATATTAGGGCCGGGTTTGCTTGAAAAAGTTTATGAAGTTTGTTTCTGTCATGAACTATCCAAACGAGGGTTAAAATAT
>JAUVVL010000340.1 GCA_030604635.1 Desulfobacteraceae bacterium | reverse complement strand
TATATTGAAATACAAGCAGTTATTTCTTTATCCCACAGGGATGCATGTTTTTGCTTTCCGCCCTCTCAGCGGAAAGCAAAAAAGAAACAAATTCTCTGCGACCTCTGCGTCTCAGCGGTGATTATAACTTATCCAATTATAATACGATACCGTATTTAAGAATACGTGTACTTAGATAAGCACCTAAAAACAACCATGTCAAAAATAAAAATACTTCCTGAGATCCTTTCCAACAAGATCGCGGCGGGCGAAGTTGTCGAGCGGCCGGCCTCTGTCGTCAAAGAGCTTATCGAGAATGCACTGGATGCAAACAGCACCGGAATCATCATCGAAATCGAAAAAGGCGGAAGGTCTTTAATCCGGGTTTCCGACAACGGCACCGGGATGAACCGGGATGATGCCATGCTGTCCATGGAACGCTACGCAACCAGCAAAATATACAAAGACACGGACCTGTTTGCAATCAACACCCTTGGTTTCAGAGGCGAAGCCCTTCCAAGCATTGCCTCGGTTTCCGGATTTTCCCTTGTAACCCGTGATGAAGCCTCTCAAGCAGGGACCGAAATTATTGTTGAAGGCGGCAAGGTTAACAAGGTTTCCGAAGTCGGCGCTCCCCTGGGAACCATGGTCACTGTAAAGCAGCTTTTCTTTAACACGCCTGCAAGGCGAAAATTCTTAAAGACCGTCTCAACGGAGATGGGGCACATTGCAGACCTTGTTGCAAGCATTGCCTTGGGCCGGCCGGATGTCCGGTTCAGGCTCATTCACAACGGCAAAGTCGTTAAAAACTGGTCGGCGGCAAACAATCCTGTTGACAGGGTCGCGGATGTTTTAGGCCGGGATCTAACAAATAATCTTCACAGGATAGAATCTTCTGCCGGCCATGTTTCAATTGCCGGCTGGACATCCTCTCCACGGGTCACGCGCAGCACTTCCAGGGGCATCTATGTATATGTGAACGGCAGGTTTGTTCGCGACCGGGTCATCCAGCACGCCCTGTTTGAAGGGTATGGCGGAAGATTGATGAAGGGACAGTTTCCTATGGCGGCTCTTTTTATCAATCTCCCCTTTGATCAGGTGGATGTAAATGTCCATCCTACAAAGAATGAAGTCAGGTTTGTACAGCAGGAAAAAGTGCATGAAGCGGTCAAAACGGCTGTGGCAGGGGTGTTGGATCTTGCCGACAGGCCCGAATGGACTATGCTAAGATTGCCGGAAACAGAACCTTCCGGAGAAAAGCCCCGTATTTCAGAGCCGATGATTGACTACGGCAGGCCGAAAAAAGTGACCCCGATTCAACATCCGGCATCAAGTAGTCGGCATCAAGCATCAAGCATCCAGGCTGCGCTCTGGGAGAAAAAGCGGTTCGGCGATTTAAGAGCCATCGGCCAGTTCCATAATACATACATCCTCTGTGAGTCTGCTGACGGGCTTGTGCTGATCGACCAGCATGCCGCACATGAGAGAATCCTTTTTGAAAAGCTCAAAGACCGGTCTTCAGCCGCAAGCAAGCCGGCCCAGAAACTCCTTATTCCCGAAACAATCGACCTTGGCTATAGAGAAGCGGATATCCTGACAAAACTGATCCCTGATCTAAAAGAACTGGGCCTGGCAATCGAGCCCTTCGGGGGAAATACCTTTGTGGTAAAGTCTGTGCCTGCCCTTCTGGGAAACAGGGAGATAAAACCCCTTGTTATCGAAATCGTGGAAAAAATGGCTCAGATCGGTTTTACGCCCGGCCTGGAAAAAGCCATTGACCAGTGCCTGATGCTGATGGCCTGTCACGGGGCCATAAGGGCCAACCAGCACCTTTCCGACAGGCAGATCAAGGAGCTGCTGGATCAGCTCGACAAATGCGACAATCCATCCCACTGCCCGCACGGCCGTCCCACCTGGATCAGCTGGAGCACAAAGTCGCTGGAAAAGTCATTCGGCAGGATTGTCTGAAAAAATATTTATCACGAAAGCACGAAAATACCCCAGTACGATCTGCCGGCCATGTCCCGGTCTTTCCACGGGGACCTACCCCGGCAAATGGCTTTCACCCCGATGAAATAATAGAAACTACTACATTTCATTGGGCAGGAATTTAACTGGGCAGGTAGGGTAAAGGGGAACGTGGAAATCGAGAAGAAAGAACCGAAGTATTCAAGGAATAGGCCAAAACCCAGCTTGTTTGAAATGATCGTCAAAACAGGCAACTTTTTCTATGCCGTTCTCTTCCATGAAGACCATGGAGGTACAATCTGTGAAACTCCATTGTTTATCCAAATATCCGCAGAATTTTGTCCATGCCTTGGAAATGGTTTCTTCTTTGAGGTAGATAAGCTTTAGAGTTTGGGAATTAAGTATGGAATTTCCCGTAAATATTGCTTGGGTCTTATTCTTAGTCCTAATCAGTATTAAAGTGATCAATTCATCAAATATGTAGTCAGTTAGCAAAAATCCAAGCAGGTGAGTTTGGGGTTTTACCACATTATCAAAATAATTTCTTGCTGAATCATGATGTTTATCCTCGGAGTTATAGTAGGCAAAAAGAAAGGAAGTATCGACAAGGACTATTTCCACCAGCAACCCCCCTGTATTAGTATAAGATGTCGTCCAGCATAGAACTGTCAGTTTTTCCTAAATGAACTGGTTCAATAGACCAAAACGAATCTTTGGAATAATCAAGCTTCCCTATTTTAGATAATTCTTCTAAATTGTGGACAAAATCTTTTATCTCTTTTGCATAAGGAGAACCGGCAATAACTATAGGTTTTTTTCCGCTTAATTTCATATTTTCCTCCATCCTTTATTGGCCTGAATTTTATTGTGTGGAATATATCGTAATTTTTGTAACTTGTCAAACAAAACTAATAGTAACCAGGTAGGAAAAGACAGAGGGCTGAGATCACCCCGGTGAAATACGTTACACTCCTCACTGCGTGAATTTAACTGGGCAGGCTATCTGTTTTAAGCGAAATGTACGATATTTCTTCCGATTTCTTCGATGTGTTGCATTTATTTTCTTTACCCCGGAGGGGTGCAAGCCAATTGTGGCGCCGCCATTCGGCGGTCACAATGTGTGACCTTTGCAAAACGCCCCCTTTTGCCCAATTTCTGTGTCAGGCTCAAATTTTAATCCTCAAAATACTCCATGTATTCCTGTGGTTAAAATTTTCGCCTTCCTTGAACTTGAACAAAATTGAGCATT
>JAUVVL010000350.1 GCA_030604635.1 Desulfobacteraceae bacterium | reverse complement strand
CGCTGTCCTGCGTTTCGCCAAGAACCATCACCGTCCGGCTGCAATTTGCCTCGGGCAACCCGCTCCATGTCTAAATCAAAACGCTCGGATTAGTATGTAGATCGGAGGTATATTACAAATTTAGTAACATTTAGCCTTTTGAAAAAAATTATCGCATTCAGGTAATCCGGTTTTTAACGGCTCAAACTCGCGATCCACTTTAAAACCGGATCACCTGAATGCTTGTGGGACACGTTTTTCAAAAAGCTAAATTAATAAATATATCAATTAATAGATAAGGAATGTCGTTAAACAAAAATTGTTGTAACATCTCGGAAATTTTGATAGGAACAGATAATGATCTATAAAAAATGCATAGGCAGCGATCAATCAAAAACCGCAGCACAGGAACAGGTCGAAGGAACCCAAAAAATTGTCGTTTTTCAGCAAAACGGCAGCGGTGAAAAAAAAGTAGAGGGTATCAGGCGATACGGGAACAGCCGTTTTGTCCTTGAGCTTGTCTCCATCGATGAAACCCTGCCTGTGGTTATCGATGATGCCAGAAAATATATACCAAAGGACATCCGTGCAGACCTTGTCCTCGATTTTTTCAAACATCCTGACCTTTCCCAAGACCTTGCTGTGGTTTGCCGGGACAAAAAAATTCCTGTGGTCGCATCGGGGAAAAAAATGCGGGTTAAAGGTACACTTACCCCTCCAACCTGATGCGGTCTTTCCCGGCAGGTCTGTCTGGGTCTATATGGAAATATGTTTGGAGCACCGGCGTTCGCTGTTGAGGTTGTCGGCGGAAAGATTGACCGCATCGAGGTGTTGCGCGGGGCTCCATGTGGTGCGACCTGGGAGGCTGCGCTGCGTGTCAAGGACATGCCTGCCGAAGAGGCTACCGTGCGCATAGGCCTTGAGGTGCAATACTTTTGCGTAGCAGATCCTTCAGACTGGGATCCGATTTCCGGCAAAAGTGCAGTGCATTTTGCCGGCGAAGTCCACAAAGCGGCGCTTGCCAGAACTTTGGGTAATTAAAAGATGGAAAAAATTAAGACTGCTGAAACTGAAAAAGATGAGAAGACCTTTAAGAAGGAGGTTAAGGTGAGGCCCCAATACAGGTTTTATCCTTGATGTTTTTACAACTTAAGACTGCAATGTTCATAATAGCTCATCCTTCTTTCGAGTTTTATAGATGCTCTAAAATAAAGTCGATGCGTTCTTCCACAGACAGCAGCGGAATGCGAATAATCTCACAGCCAAGCATTTGATAGCTTTCTTTTAACAGACGGTCAAGTCTGGCCGCGATCTTATCATCTTCTGATCGCACCCGGTCTTTTTCAAACGTTAGTCTTCCAAAGAAAAATATTTTTTTATATTGGGTCAGCTTACTCTTTTTAATGGGATCATCCGGGTTTAATCCTTCCAAAATATAATACCCTATACTGTCCGGCACTGCACGATCCAGAAAAATGAGCGCATCTTCGGGAAGAGATTTTTCAATTTCGATCTTTCTGTTGAGAATATGACTCTCAAAAGATAATACATCAGCTTTTATCTGGGCTATACTTTTTTCCTTTTGCAGTTCTTCATCAATATATGCCCGTGCGACTTCATGAACCACCTGGTAGCCTCGTTGTTCAAGTCCGCATATTACAGATGTTTTGCCTGAGCATGGCGCGCCGGTTATTACATACCAGTTTGTCCTGCGCATGGAACTCTCCCGGAAATAAGCTCTAGGTAACTATTCAGCCACGAAGCACAAAGGAAATAAAAATATATCAATTTTACACTCTTATCTGAAAGAAAAGAATGCATTGCAATAAAGAGGGTGGTAATTGACTTATATTTGCCGCGGTCAAATCATCGCTTGTATTTGCCCATGAGCTGTGTCTGGCCAAGCATGTGATTCTCCATCGCCTCTAAAAGTTGATTTTTAGTGGCTCCTGGAGGTATGTTCAACATGGTATCAAGGGCGTATAATTTGAAATAGTATCTGTGTGTTCCGCCCGGTGGGCAAGGACCACCATAGCCTATCTTGCGAAAATCATTGATTCCCTGTTTCCCGCCGTTTGCAGGATGTTCTGTTGGTGCTACCTTTTCTGGCAAGTCTTTTGTCTCTTTTGGTATATCATAGTATACCCAATGGACCCATGTGCCCATGGGGGCATCTGGATCATCACATATAATGGCAAAACTCTTTGTGCCGGGCGGAACTGAATTCCACTTAAGGGGTGGTGACACATCAGTCCCGTCACAGGTGTACTTTTTGGGAATAAACCCTTCGTGGTTAAATGCTGAACTGGTTAAATCCATAGTTGCTCCTTTCGCCTTTGCTAAGGGCAAATAAAAAAGCATACATGTAATGAAAAAAATCAGAAAAATTGACAGGTAAATACGCTTTCTCATGATATCATTCCCCTTAATTAAATATCCAGCCACCCCGCCTGCCGGATGGCGGGCAGGTAAGGCACAAAGGAAATAAAAAAATATTTTTACACTTTCATCTGATAGAAAAAAAATGCATTGCAAGAAAAAAGTAAAACAATAATATTCAATAATCTTTGTGGCTTGTTCAGCCGTCGCAGCTGCTTTGGCGAAGTCGGCGTGCCTTGGTTGCAAGATACCTGAACAGTTACCTCGTTAATAGACATATCGGGAGTTTTAAGATAAATCCTTCATGAAAAATTCGGGCTAAAAATTATTTGAGGTGTCGGGGAGTTATCGTCTTTAAGACCGCTCCATGGATAATCAGATTCCAAATCGTGTGGACTCACGTATAAGGGATCGTAAAGAAAGAGCAGTAATATCATTAAATAAATTAATATAGCGCTTATATTTTTTATTATCGTGATAAGAATCAGGCTCTTTCTAAACGATCCCTATAGACCTTTGCAAAACGCCCCCTTTTGCCCAATTTCTGTGTCAGGCTCAACATTTTGCACGAAGTGAAGCTTTAGCTTTATCCTCAAAATACTCAATGTATTCCTGTGGTTAAAATTTTCGCCTTCCT
>JAUVVL010000004.1 GCA_030604635.1 Desulfobacteraceae bacterium | reverse complement strand
TTAACAGAGTTAAGAGCAGACAGGCATTGGCGGGCAGGTCACTTCAAACTTTTGCGCCGTCTCTTCTGGCAGAGCCGGTTAACTCTGACCTGGCCCAAAGGACCAGGTTTTCAAGGTCGAAATAAAACTGCTATTTTTTGGTTCCAACTGTCCGGGTTAGGTTGCATATTTTTTATTTAATTCAGTACGAGGAGGATGTATGACAGATCACACATCGATGGTTCAGAGTCAGCCAAGCTTCTGGAAAAACAAACCGGGTTATAAGCCGATTTTATTCATTATAGCAGCGGTAGTTTTTATTACACTGGTTACCATACCACCACCGCAAAGTATGATTGATATGGTAACAAAAATTAGCCCTCCGGGATATAAACTGGGAAGGGATTGCACGACCATTGTTGAAACCGTTAACAAGAAGTTAAGGCCAAAGGCCTTTACAGCATACAAGCAGGGGAAGTCTGTTTCACAAGCAAAAGAGGAAGAAACCCTGATGGATGCTAAAAAGGTCGCCGGTATGGCCAAGATTATGATTGCCATATTATTTCTGGCCGCCTTTTTATGGGGTACGGAATCCCTTCCACTGGGCGCCACGGATATTTTAGTGGGTGTCCTTATTTACCTTTTCTGTATCCTGCCGATTAATGAAATTTCCAAAGCCTATATGAAAGATGCCGTCTTTTTCATCTTCGGCATCCTGGCGGTGGCGGTCGGAGTTGCCAAGACCGGCCTGGATAAGCGAATCGGTCTTATACTTTTAAGCCCTATTAAAAGCGCCAAGGCCTTTGCATTTTTATTTTTCCCCCTGCTGGCAATAACAGCCGGCTTTTTATCCGAGCATGCACTGGTGGCCCTTTTGATCCCCGTGCTCATGGGCATATATAAGGTAACATGTAAAATGCACGGCGTTAAAAAAGACCGGGCTCTGGCTGTTTTCCTTTTACTTGGAATCTGTTTTGCGGCCAATCACGGCGGACCGGGATCTCCGGCCGCCGGAGGACGCAACGCCATCATGGTCGGATACTTAATGGAATATGGTACACCTATTACGTTTTTGCAGTGGATGAAATATGGCATGCCGTTTGTTCCTGTCATGTCCGTGGTAATTGGAGCCTACATGTATATTCGCCTTAAGCCGAAATTCAAGGTACCGGATGTCAATCCCAGCGAAGTAGTAAAAGCTGAAGTGGCGAATATGCCTAAATTCGGCGGTAAAGAGGCAACAATGACCGTAATTTTGCTGCTTTTAATCACCGGCTGGATTATTCTCGGCGAACATGCCGGTCTTGGCGGCCCCACTCTTTACGCGGTCATGGCAATGTTTGTATGCCGCATTGTAACCTGGGATGATATCCAGGCTGGTGTGGCCTTTGATGTGGTCGGCCTGTATGCTGCCGCCTGTGCCATGGGAGTTGGTTTAAAATTTACCGGCGGCGCCCTATGGCTGGCCAATTCCTTTGTCAGTTTCCTGCCGGATTTTCTGACCAAAGGCGACGGGCTGGTTATAGGTATCAGCCTGCTGACCGGAACTATGACAAATTTTATGAGTGACGGCGCCACGGTTGCCGCCCTGGGACCGATCGTTCTCCCCATGGCTACCCTTGCCAATGTTCATGTATGGAAAGTGGGGCTGGCCACATCTTTTTCTTCCTCATTTGCAAATTTTCTCGTGGTCGGCACCCCCAACAATGCCATTGCCTTTGGCATGGGACGGGACCCTGAAACCGGTGAAAGATTGCTGGATGTAATGGATTTTGTTAAATACGGGCTTCCCGTAACCATCCTGGCCTGGCTCGTCTTCTGGTTCTGGGCGGTATTCGGATACTGGAAATTTTTATCATGGTAGGATATATTATTTCTACTTTGTCACATTTCGGGAAAAGCATCCTTTTTCATTACGCCCACTTATGCGCGAGTTTTATCCGCCTTCGGCGTGGTTGACACGCCCGGAGTCTGATTATCATCGAGGCGGGCGCTCTTATTTGCACGATTTTTCAAATCTGACAAAGTAGAATTAGTGTTTGACCCAAAAATCCTGTTTTTTTGCTAAAAATTCGAAATCCGACCTTTTTAAAGGGGGATCAAGGATAATTTAATGGGACTTTATAAAAGAAAAACAATTTATATAAATCTTCACAGGACGATCATTATTATCATCCTGCTTGTTGCCATTATTCCCCTGGTCTTTCTTGGCGAGACGATATATTATCGTTTCGCCAGAACATATGAAGAAAAGATTGAAGATCAGATAAAATACCGGGCAAGGTCCCAGGCTGATGCAATGGAAGTTTTTTTAAGGGAGCGAACCGCCATACTTGCAACCATTGTGGATACCCATACTTTTGATTACATAAAACAACAGGAGAATCTCTCCAGAATATTTAAGGTGATAAGCCGGCGCACGGAAGGCCTGATCGACTTAGGAGTTATCGACAGCGCCGGTCAACACCTGGCATATGCAGGACCTTATAATCTTAAAGGATTAAATTATTTTCGCCAGGCCTGGTTTGGCGAGGTTATAAGTAAGGGCAAACATATCAGTGATGTTTACATGGGTTACCGTCAATTACCGCATTTTATTATTGCTGTTCGAGGGTATAGCAACGGCCAGAGCTGGATTTTGAGGGCAACAGTCGATTCAGACATATTCAACAAACTTGTCAGGACCGCCCAGACCGGAAGGTCAGGTGATGCCTATATCATCAATAAAAACGGAGTTTATCAGACAGCCCCTCGTTTTTCCGGCAAGATATTGGACAAATCGAATCTGACCCTAACACTTTTTGGTGAAGGGACTACAGTAGCTGAAAAAATTGAGGCTAACGGCCAAACAAAACATGTTGCCGGGACCTGGTTGAAAAATAATCAGTGGCTCCTGGTGATCACCCAGGACGTCGCAGATGAGAAAGGCGGCCTGTTGACAACCAGAAATACGGAAATCATAATTATCGTTTTTGGTTGTCTGGCAATAATTATCACCACCTTTTTTGCGATGCGTATCATCTTCAGGAAGTTAGAAGAAGCTGACAGGGGAATTAGCGAGCTTAATGAACAATTGATCCAGTCTGATAAAATGGCAGCCTTGGGTAAGATGGCTGCCGGCATTGCCCATGAAATCAACAATCCCCTTGCAATAATCGGCGAAAAAGCAGGATGGATGAGAGATTTGTTGTTTGATGAAGAATTTCAGGAGAGTGAAAATTTTAAAGAGTATGAAAAATCCATAGATAAAATTGAAGAACATGTGGAAAGGGCTCGCAAGACAACCCATAATATGCTCGGATTTGCCAGAAGAATGGAGCATCGTTTAGATGATGTTGATATTAATAATGTTTTAAATCAGACCATAGAACTTTTGCAAAATTATGCCCAGACAAACAACATAGCCATACAAAAAGACCTGCATCCTGATCTGCCGATTATCGCAAGTGATCAATCCCAGCTTCAACAGGTTTTTTTAAATCTTATAAACAATGCCATTGATGCAATCCAAAAGGATGGACTGATCGAGGTAAAATCACAGCAAGATGATTCCCAGATTGTAATAAGTATAAAGGATAACGGCCGGGGCATCCCTGAAGAACACCGAAAAAAGGTCTTTGACCCTTTTTTCACGACCAAGGAGACAGGCAAAGGAACCGGTCTTGGTTTGTCAGTAAGCTATAGTATTATCGAAAAATTAGGTGGAAACATAACATTTGAGAGCAATAAATTAGAAGGGACTGTTTTTAACGTCAATCTTCCTATTGTAACCCCGGAAAGAAAGTAACACCTAACTCAGGCCACCAGCCATTAGTCATTGCAATTTACTTAAGAACCATTGCTTTTAAGTCCCTCTTTACAAAAGGGGGAAACAGCGGTACAATCTTTCTCTAAAGGGGGGAGATTTTGGCTCAAGCTAACACGCCCACCCTGCCCTCCAACTTGAAGATGGAGGGTTTGGGTGAGGGTTAAAAATGAAATTCCTATACGATATATTTAGAAAAAAATATAAGCGTAAAAACAAATTGATAAGGAGATTAAAATGGATATGTTCAGAATTTTGGTCGTTGATGATGAAGTCGATTTTTTAGATACAATTGTAAATAGACTGCAAAAGAGAAAATTAAATGCTGCCGGTGTTGCAAGCGGAGAAGAAGCCATCGCCCTTTTAAAAGAACAATTATTTGATGTAATTATACTGGATATCAAAATGCCGGGGGGGATAGACGGTATAGAAGCGTTGCGGGAGATCAAGAAAATTCAGCCCTTAGTCGAGGTTATTCTCCTTACAGGGCATGCTTCCGTGGAAACAAGCATTGAGGGGATGAGGTTGGGTGCTTTTGATTATTGTCTGAAACCGATTAAATTTGAAGACCTTTTACAAAAAATGGTATCCGCATTTGAGAAAAAATCGACTCATGATAAAAAAATTACGGACGCTAAAATAAAGGAACTGGTTCGCTATCCCGGCAGGGTCTTTGACCAGGACTGATAGCACAATAATCACATTGCAGATGGAAAGCACCAACCGCTTATGCTTGAAGTTCCCAGCAGGCCAAATCAGGCCGACAATCCGCCACGGCGGAGTCCCCTGAAAGGTAGAGGAGTGAACCCGAAAGTTGAAAGAAACTCGTAAAAAACTGCTTCACCAGGACAAGATGGCCTCTCTGGGCAAGCTCGCCGCAGAGGTGGTTCATGAAATCAACAACCCCATTGCCGGAATATTAAACCTGACCATACTGATCAAACGGATTTTCAAAGAAGGACCCGTTCTTCGGGAAGAGGGTGAACAAATCAGCAAGTATCTCGATCTCATGGAAACAGAAATCCGGCGGATCAGCCGGATGGTTTCCAACCTGTTGGCTTTCTCTCGCCAACCCAGGATGGAGATGAAACCTTTGAGCCTTAACCGGCTCATTGACCAGGCCCTGATCCTGAATGCTAATCTTCTCAAATGAGTATGGATAAAACAAAACGTCCTAAGATAAATAAAAATATCGTTGCTGCTGTGTCCATAGCGGCCGCTATTCTACTGACAGCATGCGCTGGATTTGCCTTGTGGTCCGGCGGAGAAATGAGAAGAATTGTAGTGGATCAGTTTAGTCAAGAACAATTGGTTGTTGCCCGTAATGTCTCGAGTTTGATTGAAAGAGAGCTGAATTTTTTAACAAGGGAGATTTTGCTGGCAGGCAAAGACATTTCTCAAGGACCTTTTGACCCGGAGGCGCGGTACGAGGGTATCCAAAAGAATCTTATCCGTGTCCTGCAAAGTGGCGTCCGGAAAATTGAAATCATTGACATAAAGAGCCGAAAGACCTATATCTTTACACCTCATAGACCCTGGTATGAAAAGGATATTCAGCTTGAACGATTGGAAGCTCTGCCCCGGCCCGAGTCCCTGGACAGAAAAAATGTTTGGACATCTCGACCCCGCATAAAGCCTTCTGAAATAAGGCTGGTACTGGCCGTGCCTCTGGCGGGGGATTGCCCGAGGCTGCTTATTTTTAATGTAAATGTTTCCTGGTTTTTGACACCTTTTTTGAAGAAAATCCGGTCGGGCAAGACGGGCTACGCCTGGATCATTGATGGGTCGGGTTACTTTCTTTATCATCCGGAAACAGTTTTTATCGGCAAGAGCTGCTTCAAGGCCCGTGAAAAAAGAGACAGCCGAATTTCCTACGGGAAAATCAATTTTATTCAGAAAGAAAAAATGCTTAAAGGACGGGAAGGCACGGGTTGGTATATTTCGGGCTGGCATCGAGGAATTACCGGGGAAATTAAAAAGCTGATCGCTTATTGTCCCATCGTCATTTCCGACAATCCGCCTCAAAAATGGTCGGCGGCAATAGTGGCTCCTGTTTCCGAAATTGAAGAGGCTGTTCATCGGGGCTACCTGATACTGCTCCTGCTCCAGGGATTGGCCGTTATTATTATTGTATTAGGCGCTGCGGGCGTCCTGTCTATAGAAATGCGATGGTCTCGACGCCTGGAATGGAAGGTGAATAGAAGAACCGAGGAACTCAAAAGGTCGGAAGAAAGGTACCGCTCTTTAGTGGAAAGCGCCGAGGACTTTATTTTTACTGTCGATACAGAGGGTAAGTTCCAATCCATGAACAGCTTTACCGCCAATTTTTTCGGAGGCCATTGTGAAGAATTCCTGGGCAAGGACCTGTCCGCCTTATTTTCTGAGGAGGTTGCAGAAAACCAGCTTAAATTGATTGAACTGGTTTATAAACTCGGGAAAAGTGTCCGCGATGAATTTGAAATATATACGGGAGAACACCGGATATGGATCAGCGCAAATTTCATGCCGCTAAAAAATGAATCCGGAACTGTTAGCGCCGTCCTGTGTATTGCCCGGGACATAACTGAGAGTAAGAGCCTGGAAAGGCAATTGATCAGTACGGAAAAGCTGGCTTCCCTGGGAACACTGGCGGCCGGCGTGGCCCATGAAATCAACAACCCTATGGGCGTCATTTTGGGTTTTTGCGATCTTTTGCTCCGAGAAAAAGAAAAAGGCTCCCAGGAATATAATGATCTGAAAACCATTGAAAGACAGGGTTATATTTGCAAACAGGTGGTAGAAAACCTCCTTAGCTTTGCCCGGCTGGGTGAGGACAAATCCGAGTACTCTGATTTGAACCTATGCCTTAAGGAAATAATTCAAGTGGTGAAACATACTCTAGAAATAAAGGACATCGCGTTGTTTTTATCCTTGGCGGATAACATTCCATTGGTTAAGGGGGATTTTCGCCAGCTTCAGCAGGTTTTCTTAAACTTGATCAATAATGCCTCGGCAGCGATGCCGGCCGGAGGAACCCTGGCGATAAGCTCAAACCTGAGCACACGTAGCCGCAAGGTTGTTGTTCAATTTGAGGACAACGGAATCGGGATTAAAAAGGAAGATATGGACCATATCTTTGAACCGTTTTTCACCACCAAAGGCGAAGGAGAGGGGACCGGTTTGGGATTATTCGTAACCTACGGTATTATCACCAAATATGGGGGAACTATTGAGTGCGTCAGCCAGCGGGGTAACCACCGGAACAAACCCGGCGGAACCGTTTTTACCGTAAAGCTTCTCACCACAACATAGGAGGATAGGTGTCTGGCAGAATATTAATCATTGATGATGAGAAAGACATGCTGGTTCTTTTGGGAAGAATTATTTCCGATGGCACGGAGCATGAACCGGTCACGGAGGCGAGTGCTTTCAAGGCCCTTGAATTGTTAAGGGAGCGTCATTTTGATCTGGTAATTACCGATTTAAAGATGCCGAAAGTGGACGGCATCAAACTTCTCGAGCAAGTCACGAAAATCAACCCGGATATTTCTGTCGTGATTATGACGGCCTATGCCACCATTGAAACGGCTGTGGAAGCAATTCAAAAAGGTGCTTATGATTATATAACCAAACCCTTCCGGCGCGAACGAATCCTGCTTACCATTGACAAGGCCATGAAGTGGCAGGAGATCGTCAAAGAGAATAAGACCCTTCGCCAAGCTTTGGCTGGAAAAACGAATCTTTCAGGCCTGGTCGGCTCAACACCGGAGTTGAAGGAGATATCTCAACGTATCAAACAGGTGGCGCCAACCATGGCTACCGTATTGATTACCGGCCACAGCGGGACCGGAAAGGAATTGATCGCCAAAGCCATCCATGAGAACAGTTTGAGGTCTTCAAAAAAAATGGTCACCGTAAATTGTGCGGCCATCCCTGAACAGGTCATTGAAAGCGAGCTCTTTGGCCATGTGAAAGGTGCCTTTACCGGTGCGTGGAAAGATAAAAAGGGATTGGTTGAAGAGGCTCATGGAGGAACCCTTTTTCTGGATGAAATTGGCGACCTCAGCCTTCACATGCAGATGAAAATTCTGCGACTCCTCCAGGAGGGCGAGCATAAAGCGGTCGGGAGTCTGGTCACTGAAAAGACGGATCTGCGTTTTATTGCCGCCACAAATCAAAATCTCAAGACGGCCATCAAAGAAAAACGTTTCAGGGAAGATCTTTATTATCGTCTGAATGTGATTCATATTGAACTGCCGCCCCTCAACGAACGGAAAAAGGACATTCCGCTTCTAAGTTATCATTTTCTTAAAAAATTTGCCCGCGCTAATCAGAAAGATATCCGTACGATCTCGCCGGAGGCCATGCAGACCATTCTTTCACAGGACTTTCCCGGCAATGTCAGAGAGTTGGAAAATATCATCGAGCGGGCGGTAATCTTTTGCAGAACCGATACGCTGGAAAAAAGAGATCTATACCTGGATAATGAACGCGAGCCTTTATATCCGGATTTCAATGAGGATGTAAACGGGCTGGACTTCAAGACCGCCAAAGAGAAGATGATCCGGAAATTTTATCGGGAGTATATTCAAACACTTCTGAAAAAAAGCAACGGGAACGTCAGCAGGGCTGCCGAAATCGGCGGGATTCAACGGCAATACCTTCACCGGCTGATGAAAGAAACGGATATTGATGCCGTGGATTTCAGGAACAAATTCGAAAAGGAAGTTTAAAGTACTAGAGCTAAAGGAACACGGCAGGCCTGATTCAATGGTTTTTCCATTTTTTACTTAAGCGTTCTTTCTGTGGCGCTGAAAGCCCCAGCTTTCGGAAAGCGTCTTCAAGACGGATCATACCGATAGGTCGCTTGTTATGGACTACAGCGATACTCTTGAGGTCATTTTTCACCATCACCTCAATGGCATGAACTATTTTGTCGCTCATGGTTACTGATGGATGAAGCGGCATACCATCCTTAAAAGGAAGAACGATATCTTTTGCTCTCTGTTCCCTCATTATTCCCCTGTAAATTTGAAAAAAAGAGGCTTTCCTTAGTTTAGAATTTCTTTTGCCACAAAATGCACAAAATTTATTGCTGACGAAATAAGGAACTGCGGTTGTAACTGCAATAAAAGTGCCATATTAAAACTTTTCTTAGAAAGATTGTAACATTTGGGCCTGTAAAAACATTATCGCATTCAGGTGATCCGGTTTTAAACCGCGTTAAACTCGCTCGCTAACACCCTCGAACAGTGACCCGCTTTAAAACCGGATCGCCCGAATACTTCTGGGTACCCATTTATTCAGAAGTCTGAATTAATACTACGACAGTGTAAACAAACAGGTGACAATTTCATCCTTGAATTGTCCACTAAAGGGTCCGGTAAAGGGTCCGGTAAAGGGTCCGGATCTGACATTTTTATGACAAGTCAATCTAATTCCAGCGCCACAATCATTAATATATTAATAAGTTATGTTTTTACTTTTCACAGGTATTTTTTGGCACGCCTTTTGTTTATCAGAAGTATAATGCTTTTAAATATAAATTTAAACAGGGAGTAGAGGTTATGGTTGTTTTACGCTGGATTGGAGATGAAACGCTCTTAAACAATTTAATCGCCGGATTTTCCACCTACGCTTTGTTACTTATCGCCGTGGTCAGCATCATTGTTTTATCCAAGGGGGCTGACTGGATGATTGACGGCGTTGTCGATCTGGCCCGGCGAACCGGTTTGCCCAAAATCGTCATCGGCGCCACGATTATTTCACTGGGGACAACTATGCCGGAAGCATTTGTTTCGGTTATGGCAGCATTTATGGGCAACCCGGGTTTGGCTCTGGGAAATGGCGTGGGCTCCATCATTGCCGACACCGGCCTGATCTTCGGGATGACATGCATACTGGCCGTCGTTCCGGTAAACAGATACATTCTTAATCGGACCGGCTGGTGCCAGGTGGGATCGGCAACGCTGCTTGTATTTATTTCGCTTGGCGCTATGCTCCTCGCCAAGAGCGAGCCGATGCTGACGCGACCGGTGGGTATTTTCCTTCTGGTTTTACTGGGCATCTATATGTACATGACCTATGTCTGGGCCAGGCAGGGCGGGGATCTGGCCCTGGATGAAGGAGACGAAGATGATGGCGAATTGACGGGCCTGGGCAAATGCTGGTTTATGCTTCTTGGAGGTCTGTTTTTGGTAGTGCTGGCCGCGCGGGTGCTGGTTCCCAGCGCGTCGGAAATTGCCTTCCGAGTTGGTGTGCCCGAGGATGTCATTGCAGCTACCATGGTGGCGTTCGGGACATCCCTGCCCGAACTGATGGCAGCCATAACCTCTGTCAGGAAAGGACATCCGGAAATCGCGGTAGGTAATGTTGTGGGAGCAGATGTCTTGAACTGTCTGTTTGTCATCGGCGCTGCGTCCACTGCCAGAGACCTTGCGATTTCTCCCAACTTTTTCCATTTCCACTTCCCGGCCATGCTCATCATCCTCTGGTCCTTCAGGGTTTTTATTTCCATGAACAAGGATGGCTTTTTCAAGCGCTGGCAGGGAGTTTATCTTCTGGGCGTGTACCTTTGTTATGTGGTGCTTCAATTTGCCATGAACATCGGCACGGCTCATGGGTAGGAATATATAATAAGAGTATTATATGGAAATCAGAAGTTTAAATTAATATTAACACTGGCAAAAAGGAAGGTTTAAATTATGAGTGAAACAAAAGACAAAAGAATGGGATGGGAAGTGGCCCGCGAGGTTGAAGCCGAAAAAGAGACCATGCTTAAAAGGCTCGTTCCCGAGTGGCGACAGATAAGAGCGGCCCTGGGAGGTGTTTTTGTATTTTTAATCGTTTTTCTGGTCGGGTGCTGGCTGGCCGGCAATCCGTTTGAGGCCACGCAAAGGATCGCTTCTCCGGTTGTCGTAGAAAGAGGGTGGGTCGGTACGGATCAATGGGGCATCTTCTGGAGTGTCGTGGCACTGGCCATGTTTTTTGAGTTTATGGACGCTTCCACCGGTATGGGATTCGGAACCGCCCTTACCCCGCTGCTGCTGGTTATGGGCTTTGATCCCAAACAGATCGTCCCGGCTGTGATGGTCCAGCAGGGTATGGCCGGAATCGTGGGCGCATTTTTGCACAGAGAGTTTGAAAACGTGGAATGGAAATTTAAACCCATGTCGGAAACGATCAGATTGTGGTTGATCATTTCCGTGGCCGGGTGTCTGGCCGTGGCCTTTTCCATCACCGCCGTGTACGCTTATTTAAAAATGGCCAAAATATGGATCAAGCTTTATGTGGCCATACTGCTGCTGATGATGGGGGTTATATCCGTATGGCAGGCCAGGAAAGATCGTCCTTATCGACCGAACCGGATGTTAGGTTTCGCGGCCCTGGCAGGTTTCAATAAGGGTGTCGGCGGGGGCGGATACGGGCCTGTGGTGACCATCGGCGGTCTGATCTCCGGTGTTCCGGTCAAGAGCATGCTCGCGGTTACCGCCATATGTGAGGGCACGGTGAGCAGTTTCGCCATCCTGGTCTGGCTCGCGTTGTTATCCGGGGGGGTGGTGATAGATTACATTATGCTGCCGTCGTTGATGCTTCCCACGATATTTTCAGCGGTGGCCGCACCTTACATGACCCGGGTCTTTCCCGAAAAGTTGTGGAAGATTGTAGTTCCGGCCTATTGCTGTGTTGTAGCGGCCATCTGCTTTTATAAAATAATCCCTGACGTAATTGCAAAACTGGCCGGTTAATCCGGCTTCAATTTTCCGAAAACTCTGGTCGGGACCCCGTACTGCTGCGGGGTCCCCTTTTCGGATTCGCCGGCTTTAATAAAATCGTGCTATGATTTTATATAACTCCCGCAGCATAGGCTGCGGGATCAATTTGGCGAAAGGTTTACCCGCCGATAGCTTGGCGGGCTAAAATTCCTAACCCCGCAGCCCCGATAAGCGGGATCTTCGCTGCGCTACGAACCCCGATAAGCGGGATTTTCGCTTCGCTTCAACAAGCTGCGTGGAATGCGCTCGCTATTGCAGTTCAAAAAGCGGATGGGAGTTATGCTATGAAAAAACAAGGAGACAGGCACCATGTCTCCCACGCCGGCTGGAATACCAGAACGTATTTCCAGCAACGGCTAAAAAACTTTGCCTGGACCATGATCGTCATGGGAGCCAGCTTTGCCCTGTATTATCTGGGGTTGTTCGGCAACGTGGAAGGTCCTCTGCAACCTGCAAAATTGGGTGAAAACCTTGCCGGCATCGGTATTTCCAAAACTCATTTGCTGGTATTTTTTGGATGTCTAACCTTAATCAGCATAACCTGGAACTGGATGTATAACCTCGCCTGCCACCTTGTTGGGCTGCGGCTGACCTGCAAGCGGAAGATTGGTGCTGAAGGCGCAGTCTGCGGTGCCCGGGTGACGCGGAAAAAGACAGTGCATAAAAAAACCGGCAGACAGGCCCCGGCATATGTTTGCGAACATGGCCATAAACGCCTGGATGCACACTTTCACCCGGTTGCCAAGGGCACTTTAACTCATTCGGTATGGGTGATTTCTCTGGTACTCTGCGCCGTAGTTTTTTTCTGCTCCTTATGAGGTATTAAACGAATTGCCGCCCAATGCATTGATTAAGCGCAAAGAGCTTTTCCTGCTGACGGTCCTGGGCTTAACCGGGTTCGTGACTTCTTTCGGCGCCTATATTGTCGCTGCCAATCTGCCTGCCTACTCCCGTGAAACCGGGACGGGTCTTATTATCATCGGGCTATTGATCGCGCTTTATGATATTGTCGAGATTCTGGTCAAACCACTGGGCGGGCTGCTGTCAGGGCGATGGGGTGAATGGCGTGTCCTGCGCCTGGGGCTGGTGGTGTTTGCGCTGGCGTCCGGGAGCTACTTTTATTCTTGGCTCCCAATGGCTGATTCTTGTCCGCCTAATGCAGGGGGCCGGCGCTGCCTTGTTTTCGGTAATGTCCGTGACGCTCCTCGTCCGTTACTTTTTGGTCAGAAAAGGGATGGCCCCTTTTGATTGGCTTTGTAGGCCAGAATATGGGACTTGACTGGGCCTTTGCGATGGTCGCAATGGCGGAAGTTTTAAGCCTGATTTGCATTCTGTTTTTAAAAGAAAAAAAGTCGAACGTTCGGTTGAATTTACATCGCCTTCATGCTAATCTTTTTTAAAATGCAACGAAACGCCTCCTATCCAAAAAACAGCAATTAGAAATATGGTTTTGAGTTGCATTCAGCCACGATCCAAAGGGGGTAACATATCATGAGCAATAATAATATAAGGGTCCTGCTTGTAGATGACGAAGAACAGTTTATATTGAATATGGCCAGACTGTTAAGGTTTAGAGGATTTCAGGTGTCCACGGCCCTGGACGGTTTCCAGGCTCTGGATGCCGTTAAGGAAAAAGAGCGTTTTGACGTGGTGGTTCTCGATGTCAAAATGCCGGGGATGAACGGCCTAACCACCCTTGCTGAGATCAAAAAACTGGTTCCGCACACCCAGGTCATCATGCTGACCGCCTATGCCACTCTCGAATCCGGAATGGAGGCCATTCGCGAGGGCGCCCTTGATTATTTAATGAAGCCCTGCGATATCGAGGATCTGACCGAAAAAATAATGGAAGCCTGCGAAGTCGAGCACATCAAACGCCGCCCGGTACTCTGGCCCCGGAACCTGGTTAAAGAAATCACTTTGCCGTTGTTCATTCGGCTGGAAACACAGGACCCGCTTGTCAAAGCTCTGAAAGTGTTTATCAGGGACGCGGGAATGCCGGTCAAGGAAAAACTGTATGTTCTGGATGCAGGCGACCGATTTCAGGGTATTGTCACCCGGCGAGATCTGCTGGATGCCGCCCAAAAAAAACATCCCGAACGTTCCATTGTCTGGTCCGACCTGATCCAAAATCCCCAATGGCTCCCCCCCAAAACCTTAAGCGAAGTCATGCAGCCAGACCACCCCATAACCACCAACCCCGAGGAGAACCTCATCCAGGTCGCCCGGCGGATGATCCAAAACAACGTCCGGTGCATGCCGGTTGTAGAGGGCGAGACCGTGAAAGGGTTTATCAGGCTCCAGGATATTTTCCAGTATGTGGAAATGAAGATCAAAGACCATTACTCTTTTTCTTGACCGGTTTATCAGGCTCCAGGATATTTTCCAGTATGTGGAACATAAAGTAAAATAGGAAGCTGGAAAGGTTTACAGGCCATGCCGGAAATCTACCATACGCCGCGTCGTTTTCGAAAAAAAGATTTCCCCTATTTCCGCCGTTTGTGGAACAGCATTGTGGTGGCGCTTCTGGCCGCCGCTTTGATCCCGCTGCTTTTAATCGGCGGGGGAATGTACTACTATGCGACGTCCGCTCTAAAGCAAAAAACCATGGAACTCCTGCGCACGGAAGTGCTCTACCACAAGAAGGACATAGATCAGTTTCTGGCGGAACGTGTCATGGATCTTAAACAGCTATCGGAAAACAGGGACCTGTCGTCTCTGATCCGGCCGGGAACCCTTGAAGCCCTTTTTCAGTCCATGCAAAGGCAACTGCCGTGCTTTAAGGATCTGGGTATCATTGATGATGATGGCCGGCATCTTGCCTATACGGGACCTTATGATTTGCTTTCAAAAAACTACCAGAATGTGGCATGGTTCCAGGCCGTTATGGCGAGTGACGTATACGTCAGCGATGTGTTCATGGGTTTCCGAAATGCGCCTCACTTTATTATCGCCGTTAAACAGACCGGCAGCGAAGGCGTCTGGATCATACGCGCCACCGTTGACACCGTTTTTTTTGACAACCTGGTCTCGGAAGTGATCAATACAAAGGACATGGACGTGTTTCTGGTTAGCGGGAACGGAAAATTTCAAACCAGCCCCCGGTATGCGGGCCGGTTGATGGGGCAATCCGAGTTTAAAGATCTTAAACGCTTTAAAGGGGTTATGCTGAATGAATCCAAAGGACGCATCCGTGCCTCGATATGGCTCGAAAACGTTTTCTGGCTATGTGTCGTCCAGATCGACCGCAGTGAGGCCTTAAAGTCGCTGCACCGCATGCGAGCCGTCGGCGTTTTTGTCTTCATTTTGATGGCTATCTTGATTGTTTTTACCGTGCTTCTCTGCACCAATCATCTGGTTGAACGCCTGGAGGCCAAGCGGCAAAGTATCCGGTTTTTAGATAGGCAGCTTCGCTGTACCAGCTATTTGGCATCATCAATGGAGCTCTCTTACGGTTTCTTTCGCGATATCAAGGATACCCTGGCCAATATCGATGTGGCCCGCATGTGGATGGAGGATTTGACCCTGAAAGGAAATTTAAGCGAAATCGCAAAAAGCCTGGAACAAATCAAGTCTCAGGCATCGCGCGGCCGCAAATCGATTGATAAATTCCTCGGATTTATCAGACACGGCGAACCGATGATCATGGAAATAAATGTAAATAATGTGTTGAATGATTTAATCGAAATACTGACCAAAGAACTCGATTTTAAAAGGATTAAGGTAAAACGGGATTACCAGGATCATCTGCCCTCTGTCCGTAGCGACCCTTCCAAACTGCACCAGGTTTTTCAGAATATCGTTTTAAATGCCGTCACCGCGATTGGAAAGGACGGTGAAATCATATTTGCAACCCGCGCCCGCCCGAACGGCGTTACCGTAACAATAACCGATGATGGTCCGGGTATCCCTGAAGAAAACATGGAAAAGATTTTCGAACCTCTTTTTACCAGCAAGCAGGAGGGAACGGGTTTGGGGCTTCCGATCTGTCTTGATATTCTTGAAAAACTGGGAGGCACGATCTCTGCCAGGAGCGAATCGGGAAAGGGAGCATCTTTCATCGTCGAGCTTCCTTTGCGGATTGAATCTTCCGATTTCGAGCATATTTAACCTGTCAAATCGCGAAGCGATTGTATCCATGATTAAAAGAGAGACTTTAAAGCAGGCCATTGCTGCCATATCCCGCAGGGATTCCGATATAGGGTATTCACTGGAGCGAATGTTCGGCCGGGGCCAGATAGACGTGCCTTCACATCCGGACGAAGCCTTCCATGGAGGTAATCTCTATTTCCTTTTTCAAAACCAAAAGGTTACGGTAAATAAAATCCTCTACTTCACCGAGGGTACGGTTCCCATAGAACAGCACCTTTTGATCAAATACGGCGCGCTGGTTAAAAAACAAGAACTTCGGTATAAACAAGATCTTATTAGTTACCCCAACTCCGCCGCAGAGATTCGGGCGGCAGGCTTCAAGTTTATGGTGACCCATGAGATCGATTATGCCATCGCACGCTTGAAAAAAAACTCCAGAAGCTGGGAGTCGACCCGGATCACCCACCGAATATATCCTTTTCCGGGGAAAGACCCCCTGCGCCCTTAAAAAACGGAACAAACATTGCGTTTTACAAAGGGCTTGTTTGTTTTCTGGAAGATATCAAGCAAGACAACCCGGCACGCAAGATACCCGAAGAGGCATTCGATCCTAATGTATTGTATCGGGGTACGGTTGATGTTGACACGCCGGCATTTTTCGCCCGTTTTCCCTACTGTATCGACAGCCTGATACAGATCGCCGAGATCAACCTTGAATTTTTTCATGTAAGATTCATTCTGAACTGTCTGGCCCGGGGTCTGGAAAGGAACCTGTTTGTATGCGTGGTAAAACAAATAATTGTGGGATTGGTCTATCTGGTCTTTAAAGATCATCTGTTTGGCAAGGTTCTGGAAATCAAATTCATTGCCACCCTGGGCGGCAAGACCGGGAATCGGGTAGAAGCCGCCCCTGCGGCTGTCAAAGGTGCCGGCGTCCTTCTGGTAGCGGGAGTCTGGCTGCTTTGGAAAACCTATTTTACCCGAGTTAATGAGATTCGTCTTGATTCCGAAATCGGGGCCAGGGGGTTTTATGCTTCCACCGGCTTTCAATCCCGTAGGATTTCCGAATATGTGCTGAAAAGCCCAGAAGGGCATCTGGTGAAAGCCGTTCTGGTTATGGCAAACCATTGCCGGGATCTTAAGGAAAATGTGATTGAGGAAATCAGAAAGATCATAAAAAAACAGTTTAAAATTCTGCGCAAAAAGGCTTATTTGTCTCATGCAGCCACTGCTTGTCATTAAGGACGAACGGTTTGCACATCACCTGGAACAGATTTTCCATTTGGAAAATCCCAAACGATTGCAAGCGATCCTTTCTGTGCTGGAGGAGCCTTCTCTTGCGGGCAAGTGGACGGAGGTAGCACCAAGACTCGCTTCTCCCCAGGAGCTTGCCATGGTGCACACGCCCGATTATATTGAACGCGTGGCACGAACTTCAGGAATGCCGCTTTTTGCGTTTGACCTGGATACACAGACAACTGAAAAGTCTTATGATGTCGCTCGCCTGGCTGTGGGCAGCGTATTCAGCCTTCTCGATGAAATCTGGAAAGGAAGGGCCGACCGGGGCTTCGTTCCCTTAAGGCCGCCCGGCCATCATGCAGAACCTGACAGGGCCATGGGGTTCTGCCTTTTTAATAACATCGCCCTGGGGGCCAGATACTTAAAGGAATGCCATTCTGTTGAAAGGGTCATGATTGTCGACATCGATGCACACCACGGCAATGGAACCCAGACTGCCTTTTATGATACCGATGCGGTACTATTTGTTTCCATGCATGGATTTCCGGCTTTTCCGGGAACCGGAAGTTTGGGTGAAGTGGGTCGCAAAAAAGGGGAAGGGTTTACCATTAATATTCCCCTGGGAAAAGGACACGGCGATATGGATTTTGCCCGGATCATCCATTTTTTACTGAATCCCGTCGCACGGGAATATCAGCCGGAAATAATTCTGGTATCCTGCGGTTTCGATCTCTACATGCATGATCGCCTGGGCGCAATGCAGGTTTCACCCGAGGGCTATGCTCTTTTAACCCGTCTTCTGCTCGAAACGGCGGAAAACGTCTGCAATGGTCGCATCGTGTTTATCATGGAAGGGGGGTACAGCCTTAAGGGAATCAGGGAATGCGGCCTGCGTGTCCTTCAGGAACTGTGCAATGTACCGACGCTGCGCAGAGATAAGACAGACAAGCTAAAATTACACGGCGTCCCCCGGTTCTCTGCGCTAAAAAAAGTGATTGGAATCCAGAAAAAATACTGGAAAATACTTCGCTAATCATCTTTACTGAATATTATAATGGTCACTATTGTCTCTATACGGTTTACACTCCGCCATATTAAATCCGCATTTTTTCCCCGATCCATATTAAAGTCAACTAAATCAATGACTTTTGTAACTGAGCCTTGCGGGCCGTCGTGGCATGGTTTTTGAATTAATGAACGTAGAGGGTTGCCCGGCATATTGACCGCTCAATAACCCAAATATTCTAAAAATCTGCCTGCCTGAGAGTGTCCGCAGGCAGACACGATAACCCTGAATAATTGATGTCTCCTTAAAGGAAAATTTTTGTATGGAAGAACGAACGGCCGTAAACGGCAGCGCTAATGAACAAAACGGGAAGCCACGGAAGAAAATTTACTACTCCAGATTATTCCGCAGATTCGTAGTGTTAACAATAGTATGTTCGCTTGTTCCGCTTCTTTTGGTAGGTTGGGGAATCAATCTTCATTATACCCGCTTTGCAAAATCCGCTATGATGAATTCCTTTCGAACCCAGGTAAATCATCATCGAAAAATTATCGAGTTATTTTTGAAAGAACGCACTTCCAAACTCCAAATCATCGCCCAGTCCCACTCCAAGGACTACCTGAGAAAAGCATCGAATCTTAATGATATTTTCGAAATTATAAACCGGGAAGATGGATCATATATGGATCTGGGGGTTATCGATGCCAGTGGTAAACATTTAGTATACATCGGCCCCTACGATCTGATGGACAAAAACTATTCCCAGGCCTTCTGGTTTAAAGAAGTCATGAAGAAAGGCATTTACATAAGCGATATGTTTATGGGGTTTCGCAGGGTTCCGCATTTTATTATAGCAGTTGTCCGCTTTGGAAAAGGGGAAAAATGGATCTTAAGGGCCACTATTGACACCGAAGTTTTTCGTTCCCTTGTGGAAAATGTCAGAATCGGCAAAACCGGCGAAGTATATCTTTTAAATAAGGATAGGATTTTTCAGACCAGCTCGCGGTTCAGCGGTAAGATTATGGAGAAAGCCTCCTATCCCGTCGGAACTTTCCATGAAGGTATTAAAATCCGCTTTTTAGAAAAAAGCACGGATAACCGCAATCATAAGCTCCCGCGTCAGATCGCGGGCCAGACCTGGCTTGAATACCCCACCCGCTGGTTACTGGTGGTAAAACAAAATTATTCAGAGGCATTTAATAAAGTCAACCATGCCAACTATGCGACACTAATTTTTCTTCACCTGAGTGCTTTAACCATTCTTGTAGTCTCAATTCTGATTACAAGACATATGATTGCGATCATTAAAAAGCGTGATATAGAATCCGATTGGTTGGATAAACAGCTCATGCAGGCCGGCAAACTCGCTTCCATCGGAGAGCTTTCGGCCGGCGTGGCCCATGAAATCAACAATCCCATGGCCATCATTGTAACCGAAAAGCAGATCTTGCTCGATTTGGTTGAGCGAAGCCCGGCTCTGGATGAGGAGTTTAAAAACCAATTGTTGGACTCTTTGACACAGATCGATATACAGGCAAAGCGCTGTAAACACATTACGTATAACCTGCTCCGCTTTTCTCGCCGGACGACATCGGTGATTGAAACCATTGACATCAATGCATTCATAAAAGAATTGATTGATCTGACGGAAAGAGAGGCCAGAACAAGCGGCGTTAAATTTATTTCCGATTTTGAGGAAAACCTGCCGCCGATTCTTTCTGATCCCTCCCAGCTTCAACAGGTGTTTTTGAACATGATTACCAATGCAATCGACGCGCATGACGGCGGGAAGCTTTACGGTGCGGTTCGTATCACGACCTGTTCTGATGATCAAAATCAAGGGGTTCAGATCGAATTCGCTGATACCGGTCAGGGAATCCCCCCGGAAAATCTGGAAAAGATATTTGATCCGTTTTTTACGACCAAACCGGTGGGCAAAGGAACGGGGTTGGGCCTATCCATCGTTTACAGTACCATTAAACAATTGGGTGGAAACATTACGGTTCGGAGTGAACTTGACAAGGGGACGGAATTCAATTTCTTTCTCCCATACAGTCCACCTCCGGATCTTTTGGAAAGCAACTATCAAAGATAAACTCTATATCCATATTCGGAAAGGAGGCAAGCAAATTCAAATGCTAGGTTATAAAATTTTACTGGTAGATGATGAAGTTGTCTTTACCGACAACGTGTCAAAACTCCTGGAAACCAGGGGATACCGTGTTACGGTGGTTGATAGTGGAGACAATGCCATACGTATGCTTGAGCAAGACAGCTTTGATGTGGTGGTTCTTGACCTGAAAATGCCGGGTATGGACGGCATTATGACGCTCAAAGAGATGAAAAAGTTGGGGCTCTTTACCGAAACCCTTATTCTGACCGGTCACGGCTCCGTTGATACAGCACTTGAGGCGATTAAGTTGGGTGCCTACGATTATCTGACCAAACCGTGTGAAATTGATGAACTTGTAACCAAGATTGAATTGGCATGGGAAAAAAAAGACGCCGACGAAAAAAAGGATATGCAGGAAAAAATCCAGAAAGTGGTGGAATCTCCGGCAGCAGCATTTAAACTGTTTCCCAAAAACAAGCGGAGAAAGTGAAAAGATCTTTATATTGTCCTCTCTATTCTGACAAAGTAAAAAAAGGGCACTCGAATGACACAACGTTATGAAGGGGGGGATAAAATGAAAAATATCCAAAAAAGCAGAAGAAGCTTTTGAGAAGTGTTTTTCAGCAACCGGCAGATATAATACCTTCTGAGGAACAGGGAATTATGACCGTCAAGTTTCATACGATGTCTACACCCCGAGCAAATCGTGTACTCAAACAACTATGTGAAGTCATGAATGAGGAGTGTTATGTCTACCCCGGCACCCGGATGACGTTGGTCTTCAAGGAGGAATAAGTTGCATTTGAAATTACGCGAGGTCAGGAGCCCTGAAATTATTAAAATTCGACGTACAAAGAAAAAGGCAAATCTGCTGAAAGGCAGGGACGCAAAACTACGGATTTACAGCCAAAGGGCCATGACTGCCGGGTTACTGAGGGCACGATATGCTTTAAATAACGCCTTTGGCAAAGAGATGCGGAGGCGTTTTTTTATTTTTAGGGGCTTGTCTGAAAGGTTACGGTAATGGCAGATATCGATAAAAGGATAATAAAACTGCCGGAGTTACAATTAATCGACAAATACAATCGATGCCTGAACTATTTGCGTATATCTATTACCGACCGTTGCAACCTGCGATGCATATACTGCGTTCCTAATGATTCACGTCAGCACCTTCCACATAAAGAAATTTTAAGATATGAAGAAATCCTGCGTCTTGTCAGAATCGGGGTACGCCTTGGCATATCCAAGGTCCGCATTACCGGCGGAGAACCGCTTATCCGGAAAGGTGTTTACGATTTTCTTGGCCAATTAACACAAATTGATGGACTTTCAGATGTATCCCTTACAACCAACGGTGTATTATTAAAGGATAATATAAAAAAGATACGATCTGCCGGTATAAAAAGAATCAATGTCAGCATGGATACATTGAACAGACAAAAATATAAAGACATAACAGGGCACGACATGTTTGATCAGGTCTGGGAAGGTATAGAATTAGCTCAAAAGATGGGTTTTAATCCTATAAAGATTAATGTGGTCGCTCTAAATGGAATCAACGATGATGAATTAACAGATATCGCTAGATTATCTTTTTCTTATCCATTTCATATTCGATTTATCGAGTACATGCCGATAGGAACTCCTCATATTAATAATATCGGCAAGCAATTGCTTGCACCTGAAATAAAGAAACGTATCAATGCATTAGGAGAATTGATTCCTGTTAAAAATGGGGTTAATGACGGCCCTGCTAAGCGTTATAAATTTAAAGGCGCAAAGGGAGAAATAGGTTTTATTCATGCTATAAGCAAACATTTTTGCAATGAATGTAATCGATTGAGATTAACGGCAAGCGGAAAGCTGAGGGCATGTCTTCTATCAGATCGTCAGGAGGATCTTAAAGGCCCTCTTAGAAGAGGATGTTTAGACAGCGAGCTGGCCGATGTTTTTCTGAGAGCTGTGAGTCACAAACCATTTGACCACAATGTGGTCTGCAATCAGCCTGTCATGGTTGCGGGCCGGATGTCGGCAATTGGTGGATGATATTTGTCAATATTAACCAGGACCAATAAGAACTAATAAGGAAAGGAGGTAGAGTTTATGAATGTTACTCGAAGGAAGTTTATCCAGATTACCGGTGCCTTTGCTGCCGGTCTTGCAGTAAGCGGTTTGGGATTCGATCTTACACCGATCAAAGCCCATGCGCAGATGCTCAAGACCAAGTATGCCAAGGAGACCACCACAATCTGCTGCTATTGCGCAGTAGGTTGCGGGGCTATTGTGCATACCAACAAGAAAGGTGACGGTCGTGTCATCAACATCGAAGGTGATCCGGATCATGTAATCAACAGAGGCTCTCTTTGTTCAAAAGGCGCTGCCCTGTCACAACTGGCAGAGAATGAGAACCGTCTTCTTGAACCGATGTATAGAGCCCCCTATTCCAAAAAATGGGAAAAGGTTTCATGGGACTGGGCGCTGACGGAAATTGCCAAAAGAGTTAAAGCAACAAGGGAGGCATCATTTGAACACAAAAATGCCAAAGGACAGGTGGTAAATCGGACAAAAGCCATTGCTTCAGTCGGAAGCGCGGCCATAGACAATGAAGAGTGCTGGATTTATCAGGCAATGGTGCGTGCTCTCGGGCTTGTATATGTTGAACATCAGGCTCGTATCTGACATAGCGCAACTGTTGCGGCTCTGGCAGAGTCGTTCGGACGTGGCGCAATGACTAATCACTGGATCGACATTAAGAACAGTGACTGCATACTGATCATGGGCAGCAATGCTGCAGAAAATCACCCCATATCATTTAAGTATGTTCAGATGGCACAAGAAAAGGGAGCCAAGCTAATCAGTGTTGACCCCCGGTTTACAAGGACATCCTCAAAGGCGGATATTTATACAGCTCTTCGTTCAGGTACGGATATCGCCTTTCTGGGAGGTATGATCAAGTACATACTCGATAAAAAGCTATACAATAAAGAGTATGTCGCAAACTATACCAATGCGCCGTTTATTGTTGGAAAGGCATTTAAATTTAGAAATGGTCTGTTTTCCGGCTATGAAGCAAAAAACAGGAAATATGACAAGAGCAAGTGGGCTTTTGATATGGATTCAAAGGGTGTCCCGAAAATGGATCGCTCTTTAAAGAACAGCCGCTGCGTTCTTAAGCTCCTGAAGAAACATTTCAGCAGGTATAATACCAAGCTGGTTTCCGAGATTACCGGAACTCCTGAATCTGATCTTGTAAAGGTTTACAAGACTTATGCCGCTACCGGCGCCATGGGAAAAGCAGGCACGGTTATGTATGCCATGGGCTGGACCCAGCATACAGTAGGCGTCCAGAATATCCGGACAATGGCGATGATACAGCTTCTTCTTGGCAACATGGGCGTTGCCGGCGGTGGTGTCAATGCGCTGCGAGGCGAGTCAAATGTGCAGGGCTCTACAGATCACTGTCTGCTGTGGCACATCTGGCCCGGCTATCTTAAGACTCCAAGGGCTTCGAATGTGTCCCTTGCCGCCTATAACAAAAAGTGGACTCCAAAAAGCAATGATCCGCTTTCCGCAAACTGGTGGCAGAATTATCCAAAGTATTCAGTCAGCCTTCTTAAATCCTTCTTTGGTGAAAACGCCACTAAAGCAAATGATTTCGGGTATGACTGGCTGCCAAAGGTGGACGATGGGACCGATTATTCCTGGTTAACCCTCTTTGATGAAATGTACAAGGGTACTATCAAGGGTTTCTTTGCCTGGGGTATGAATCCGGCCTGTAGTGGCGCAAATTCAAATAAGACACGCAAGGCCATGGAAAATCTTGACTGGATGGTCAATGTCAACCTTTTTGACAATGAAACAGGCTCATTCTGGAAAGGGCCTGGAATGAATCCTTCCACAATAAAGACAGAGGTTTTTATGCTTCCGGCATGTGTGTCGGTTGAAAAGGAAGGCAGCATTACCAACAGCGGCAGATGGATGCAGTGGCGCTATCAGGGGCCAAAACCGCTTGGAAACAGCCTTTCTGACGGCCATATTATTATGCAACTCGGTCATAAAATCAAAGAGGTTTACAAAGAGGGCGGAGTATTCCCGGAACCTATACTCAACCTCAAGTGGGATTATGAGACAAATGGCGAATATGATGCTCACAAGGTAGCCAAAGAGATAAACGGCTACTTTACACGCGATGTCAAGGTTAAAGGCAAGCTTTGCAAGAAAGGCACGCTTGTGCCAAGCTTTGCATGGCTGCAGGCTGACGGTTCAACTTCATCTGCAAACTGGCTCTACTGTCATAGCTATACGGAAAAGGGAAACATGTCAGCCAGGCGCAGTAAAGTAGATGCTCCGAACAATATCGGTCTGTATCCGAACTTTGCATGGTGCTGGCCTGTAAACCGGAGAATTATTTACAACCGCGCTTCTGTTGATCCCAAAGGACAGCCGTGGGATAAGAAAGACTGGGTTATCAGGTTCGCAGGAAATGTCGAGAACGGCAAGTATGTCTCAAAGAAGTGGATCGGAGACGTTCCGGACGGTGGCTGGTATCCTCTCGAGAATCCTGACGGAACAAAAAGAAAGGATGCAAAGCATCCTTTTATCATGAGAAAGCATGGGCATGGGCAGATATTCGGTCCTGGCCGCGCTGATGGTCCGTTCCCGGAACATTACGAGCCGCTGGAATGTCCTATTGAAAAGAACCTCATGAACAAACAAAGGATGAATCCTACAGCGCCTGTATATGGAACAGATGCTGATGCATACTTGACATGCGATCCAAGGTTCCCGTTTGTCAGTACGACATACCGTGTATCAGAGCACTGGCAGACAGGGCTCATGACACGTCCTCAGCCGTGGCTGCTTGAACTTCAGCCCCAGGTTTTTGTGGAAATGAGCGAAGAGCTTGGGAAATTGAGGGGCTTCAAGAACGGTGAACGTGTAATAGTTTCATCTGCGCGTGGAACTCTGGAATGCACGGCTATTGTAACAAAGCGTTTTAAACCGTTTAAGATAGCCGGGAACACTGTTCACCAGGTTGGTATTCCCTGGCATTATGGATGGCGCTGGCCTGAAAGCGGCGCCGAGGAGAGCGCTAACTTGCTCACCCCGTCGACCGGTGACCCCAACACCAGGATACCTGAAACCAAGGCCTTTATGGTCAACGTAACCAAGAAATAAAAGGAGGTGATCATAGATGAGCAAATCTTTTTTAATAGATACAACTCGTTGCACGGCCTGCAGAGGATGTCAGGTAGCCTGTAAGCAATGGCATGATCTCCCCGCAGAGAAGACCATAAACAGGGGAACTTATGAGAATCCGGCTGATCTTTCATTTAACACGTATAAACTTGTCAGAATGCGTGAAGAGGTTATTAATAGAAAGTTAAACTGGCTTTTCTTCCCGGAACAGTGCCGGCATTGTATCGAGGCTACGTGTCTTGAGACGGCAGGCGATCCAGAAGCCATTTATAGAGATGATAAAACAGGGGCGATCATCTTTGCAAATACAAAGCGTCTAAATGCCGATGAAATCACTGAGATCATCGAGTCATGTCCGTATAATATTCCGCGAAAAGGACCTGACGGCACACTTGCCAAGTGTGACATGTGTATAGACCGGGTTGTAAACGGACTGGTTCCGGCATGTGTTGCGACATGCCCGACAGGGGCAATGAATTTCGGAGATCGCAATGAAATACTTGCCCTTGCCGGAAAACAGCTCGCAGTTGCTAAAAAGAAATACCCGAAGGCCATGCTCATAGATGCCGATGATGTAAGTGTTATTTATCTTGTGGCTTATGAGCCGAAACTGTACTGCGATGATGCTATGGCCTCAAATGCTGTTTTTGACATTACAAGGCAGATGGCATTAAAACAGATGATTCGCCCGTTAACGAATATTGCTTCACGTCTGCTTTAATGACAGCTAAGTGAGCAATTAAAATAAAGGGGGAGGGGATTTTTATCTTCTCCCCTTTTATATTGCAGACAGCTGTGATAAGAACATATAGTTATAGAAGCACAAAGTGGCAAAGCTTTGTACTTACAGACCGCTGAACAGTCAACATGAAAGCTTATTTCTTAACATAATAACAACCACTTGACCAGTCAACTACGCGACTACTTGACAAGGTCTGAGCAGGAGAACACATGGCAGATAACATTCAACTTAACGAAGATCAGATAACAAAGGCTGCATGGTCATTAAAGGAGCTCAGGCCGGCTTATGGAGCTATTTTAGATTTTTACAAACAAATCTTTATTGTCCAGGAAGATTCCAAAGACAAGATACAGATCGACCCGATACAAATTTCAGACGAGATGCTTTTAATAAAGGCCAACGAAGGCTTTCCTCTGGTAAATATATCTGAATTTGGAATTGATGCTAAAGCATCTAAGATGCTTTTAATAAAAATTTGCAGCATAATAAAAGAATCAAGTGGAGATATGGCCTCTTCTGCCCGGGCAATACTGGAAGCCATTGACGCAGAAGAATTTGACCTTGATTCCCTGTTTTTTGCTCTTCTCGGTGAGGACGACTCCATTTTTGAAAAGACCGCAAAGAAACACGCGATCAAAAAAGGTGACCTTGCCTTTATTGTTTACAACAGCATAAAACCCTCTTTATCGCTGGGCGCTGAGCAGCTTTCAGCCTATCTGGATAAGAATAAACCATGGGGAAAGGGGTACTGCCCTATATGCGGAAGCCCGCCAGGGCTTTCTATGTTTCAGGGAGAAGGGGAGCGTTTTTTACTGTGCGCCTTCTGCTGGCATAAATGGTCATCGAGAAGATTATATTGCCCGTTTTGCGACAATACCGACACCAAGACACTCAACTATTTCTTTAGTGAAGATGAAAAAGAATACAGGGTTGATCTGTGCAACAAATGCAAAAAATATATCAAAACCATAGATACAAGAAAAACAGAGCGTATTATATATCCTCCCCTTGAGCATGTTGCGACCTTGCACCTTGACATTAAGGCCAAAGAAATGGAATTTAAAAGCGGTATAGATTTCGCTTTATAATGATTTTGGTAAGCAATGACTGCAGAAAAAAGAAAACTTCCCTTTTTGTTGATTATACTTTTTCTTATCCTTATTCTCCTTGGCATTAACCTTGGCGAAGTCTCAACAGTCATGGAAAAAGCAACGAAGATTTGCCTTGGCTGTATAGGGGTTGGGTAATGCCGGTTTTAAGGCGATGGATACAGATCGTTGCAACTGTTTTAAGTAATGCCTACTGGATGTTTCCACATACAAAAGGAATATATCAGGGCACGCTTAAATCAATGTGTGTGCCGGGTCTTAACTGCTATTCCTGCCCTGCTGCAACAGGCGCCTGCCCGCTTGGTTCATTACAGAGCATAATAGCCGGCCTGCGGCCGGCTATTAAAGCAGGTCATTACCATTTTGGCGCATATATTATCGGGACACTCGGACTGACCGGAAGCCTGGTGGGGCGTATGCCCTGCGGCTGGGTTTGTCCCTTTGGTTTCCTGCAGGAATTGATTTCCAAGATCCCCTCCCGCAAGTTTAAAATTCCCAAATTTTTAACCTATTTTAAATATCTATTTCTGGCACTGTTTATCTTTATTCTTCCAGCTCTGGTTGTTGACGATTATGGATACGGTATGACATGGTTCTGCAAGTTTATATGTCCTGCCGGCACCCTGGAAGCCGGTATTCCAATGCTGATTCTCAAACCTGAGTTGCGGGAGATCATAGGGCTGTTATTTTACAGCAAGTTGACGATACTTATCATGTTTGTCATATGGATGATAATAAGCAGCCGGCCATTTTGCCTGGTGGTATGCCCTCTGGGCGCTATCTATTCGCTTTTTAACAAACACAGTGTTTTCAGGATGATTCACGATCCTGATAAATGCACGCCGCACTGCCGGGAATGTTACAACAATTGTCCAGTGGGGATTAAGTTCTATGAGGGGGCCAACCAGCATGATTGTATCAGATGTTTGAAGTGTCTCAATGAATCATGCCGTTTTGGAGCTATCTCATATGAGCTTGCCGGCATGCCTGTTATAAATCCTGAGGATCAGAGATTAAGGGCGTCTCACGCAGGCGCAAAGTCGCAAAGTCGCAAAACTTTGTAGGTTGGGTTTAGGTGCGAAACCCAACATAACCGATTGGGCTCATCACTTTTATCCCAGAAAATCTGCTATTTTCTTATCCAGATACTTTTCCGGTCTATTGCCGATAATTTTTTCAACAATTTTGCCATGTTTTACAAAAAAAAACATCGGCACGGCATAAATATTATACTTTTTTGCCACCCCTTCGTTGATCCAATATACAGGAAAATTAACACGCACCCTGTCAATAAGCGGCTGGAGGGCCATTGGCTCCATGTCGAGACTTATACCGATTATTTTGAGACCACGGCTCTTGTACTTATTATTCAGGTTGATTAATTCGGGCAACCCTTTTCTGCAAGGGCCGCACCATGCTGTCATAAAAACAATCAAATGCCGGCTTTCTTGATCGGCAATAATCTTGTCAAAAGCAGCAGAAGCCATACTTTCAACAATTATCCTGTCGGCAGGATCAGAATGACCAGTTGATAAAATACCCGGCAAAGCAATGGTCGAACCTATTATTAACAAAGCATATATTAATTGTCCGGCAATCTTTTGCATTATTTTTTATTTAGCTTCTCCAGTTCTGTCGCAATAGCCTCTAACCAGGCCTTTTGTTGATACCCGGTACATATGCATAACTTACGATGCCGCTTTTATCTATACCTAAATTGAGCGGTTTTGAGATTGAACCGCATTTTATGATGCAGAACATTCTACACAAGCACCGTTTTTAAGTCAAAACATCTTTTTTCGGTATGAGGAAGGCGTATTATTTCAGCAGTACAAGGGAAAAAATCAAAAATTGTAATAAGTGATCATTTTTTTAAAGTGCGAAAGTCGGGATAGAGGTTGCCAGACCGACACTTCTTAAAAGAAAAGATGCCAATCGGCACTTACACTATTTGCAATGCCCAATGAATTTGCTTGACATCATCCAGGAATTTGGGCAAATAGAATATCAAGCAGGGGTTGGCTTGATGCGAACATTTGCAACTTCAAACCGAATATATGACGAGTAATGAATGTCCGTGGTATAGGGAAGTGTGACATGAGGCAAATCAGGTTCGTGTACGGTTTATGCATAACGGTCTGTATCTTGATCGGGTTTCCCGTTAATCAGGCTTTAGGGGCTGAAGCTATTGTTTGCGGGATGAACCTTCCTGAATTTACATTGGATGTGTCTGATTCTGCCAAGACAAGGCAATATCTGGGGCTTAAGGATATTAAAAGTTGCAATATATCCCAAATTTCTGCCAAATTTGTTCTTATCGAATTATATAGTTGTTACTGCACTGTTTGCCAGAGGCAAGCGCCAATAGCCAACAAGATCTATAAGTTCATTCAGCAAGACCCCGATTTAAGCAGAGATATTAAGATGATAGGCATAGGCGCAGGCAACAATCAGAAAGAAGTTAATGCCTATAGGATGAAATTCCGGGTTCCATTTCCACTCTTTGTTGATCCGCAGTTTGACATCCATAAGAAGTTTGGTGAACCCAGAACACCGTATACAATTCTGGCATCAAATAGCGGCGAAGTACTATACACCCACTATGGTGAGGTGAAAGAAATAGACGATTTTTTAAGCCAAATTAGAAAATTTCACAAACAGCAGTAAATTTGTTCTCGATCTGTTCATATTTACAACCTCCCCATAAAAATATTTTTACTAAATATTGATGGTATCGTAAAAAGTTCAACATCCCCCTTAACCGTCATTCCGGCGAAAGCCGGAATCCAGTCCTTTCAAGCAGTTGCAGACCATCTGGACTCCGGTTTTCACCGGAGTGACGACTTTTTACGAATTCATCAATATTCAATTTCTGAAAGTAGATGATGGAAGGGAAGAACGTGACAAAAAGCAGGCTTTCTGAAAGTCCGATTTTTGCTGATATACCCGAAGAGATATTGGCTGAACTGTTCCAGATAGCTGAAGACAAGGTTTTTCCTGCCCGATCTGCAATCTATAGTCAGGGTGATCCGGCCGAAAGCTGTTTTATCATTATTTCCGGGAGAGTAAGGGTTTTTCGAAAAGGCAAAAAAGATGTGGTGACTGAGCTGGTACGCTTAGGCCCTGGAAAGAGTTTTGGAAAAATGGCCCTGTTGACCGGGCATTCAAGGTCATCGTCGGTCGAGGCTCTGGTCGAGACACGCCTTACCGTAATTTCCAAGGACCAATTTGATCGGATTCTAAAGAACTATCCTGATGTTTCATTAAACATGCTAAAACAGATATCCTGGTGGCTATACCAATACGGTTTGAAACTTGAGAAAGAGACTGAACGACGATTTCTGGCGCCGGGTTTTTCATGGTTCGATCTCATTGCCATTCTTGGACTGAGTCTTCTGTTTGGTATTATATTCAATATGTCAAATCCAAACGGTATAAAACTTATACCTAAATCCTGGTCAGGGGAAACAATTGCCACTATATCTACCTCAGAGGCGATGGTAAAATATACTGAAGGGAAGACTCTGTTTGTAGATGCTCGACCATCCTTTTTTTTTGAACAGCGACACATAAAAGGTGCAATCAATCTCCCTTTGGCCCTTTTCGACATTATTTATATGATGGAATTCAGCGAGACAGATAGAAACAAAGAAATTATTTTTTACGGTAGAAACATAAGCAGGCTTTATGATGAACAGGTGGCAAGGAAGTTTGTTCTCCGTGGACATAGAAATACGAAGATCTTACATGGGGAACTGGTCGAGTGGGAAAATTCAGGATATCCTGTGGAGCCATGAAAAGTATCTGGTCCTTTGTCAAACGTATAGCCAAGAGTCAATATCTATCGCTTGTGCTAAGAACATACATAGGGATTATATTCATTTATGCCAGTATGAGTAAGTTTCATTATCCAGCCGAGTTTGGCGAGGCCGTGGCATCCTACAGAATACTCCCCTACTGGTCTATTAATGCTTTGGCTGTGGTTTTGCCTTGGATCGAGCTGATTTGCGGTCTCTTCCTAATCATTGGTCTGAGGACTCGGGCAGCAGCATCTGTTATTGGATTACTTCTTGTTGTGTTTTCGACTGCTATACTTATAAATCTTTACAGAGGGACACCTATCAGCTGTGGATGCTTTGGCAATGTCGGGGATCAAATTACCTGGTGGAATGTTTTCAGGAATATCGGCTGGCTTATATTAATCGTCCATATTTTCTTATTTGATAAGATTTACCTCCTTAGCCGGTAATGTCAGGTTAGGTTTTTGCATGCATTAAAAAGACGGTGAAAAAAATGAAAAAAAGTAAATTTTTTGCTTGACATTTAAGGAAAAAAATTTCGCGGCGACTTGTAATATTAACAACAATTACAAGGAGTTGCGCCAATGCTACGATCATTTAATTAAAAGAGTTAGAGAACTACGGATACAAATACAAAATGACCTTCGTGATTCCGGTAGCTCTACAGATTCATTTTTTTTCAAAGAACAAAAACGTTGTCGGCTACATGCAAGAATCTAACCGGACATTACTGCTTTAGCAAGAGAATATTTGGCCTTAAAATGAGAACAGAAGACAGCCTTTCTGCTTCTGGATAAGCGGAGACATGATGCTTAGAGACCTTTGCAAAACACCCTCTTTTGCCCAATTTCTGTGTCAGGCTCAAATTTTAATCCTCAAAATACTCAATGTATTCCTGTGGTTAAAATCTTCGCCTTCCTTGAACTTGAACAAAATTGAGCATTTTTCAAAGGTCTCGCTTAGATTGAGACATGTAAGAAACACCTTTTTGATTGTTCTTTCGGGCCTTATTGTGACACTTACCTTTTCGTGTGACACCGGTGACAGGTATGCAGGTATATACCAATCTACTGAACACCCTGAAAACTATATCGAACTTAAGGAAAACGGTGTGGGTGTTTGGAGAGTGATTGATGATGAGGCCTCATTTAGATGGGATGTAAGAGACAGTGTGAGTGTTTGGAGAGCGATTGATGATGAGGCCTCATTTACATGGGATGTAAGAGACAGCGAGTTAAGGCTTCATACCAGGGCAGGTGGCGTAGTAATAGGGAAGATTCAAAACGATACCCTTCAAATCTCACTGCCGACTCAAGGTATTAAGTATTTCAAAAGAACCAGGTAAATTCGTAATCTCTGTTTAGATTTGTTTTTCATTTTTTTCTCGACTTCTTTTTTTCCACCACGCAATATATCCCCTTGCCGTTCATGGCTGGAATAAAGCACTTGCTGTCAGAGAGGCAGGCAGCTTGATTATGATTTCCGGCCTTCCGGCGTTTTATCAAATCGGGCTCTCTGATAAACGGCCTGCTCATGGATATATAATCCGTAATATTATCGTTAACTAACTGCTGTGCAAGAGAAAAAGACCTGATTCCACCCACAAGCATAATTGGAAGATCAATCTTTTCTTTAAAGGCAAAAGCTGCGTCCTTGAAATAGGCTTCATTTTTCCCTGATACAATTCCTGTTCTTACAGGCCCCTCCTTTCCTGATGCAATGGTCCCGCCGCTTAGTTCGATAGCGTCTATACCTGCATTTTTAAGGATGACTCCTGCTTTTAATGAATCATCGAGTTCAAGACCTCCTTCCAGGAAATCACGTGAGTTCATTTTAAGCAGTACAGGATAATTATTTCCGACCCGCGCTCTTATATTGCTCAAAATCTCAATTAGGATATTGACTCTATTTTCAATGCTTCCCCCATATTGATCCTGCCGTTTATTAAAGGCGGGAGAAAGAAATTGACTCAAAAGATACCCAACACCTCCTTTGGCCAGTTTACCCATTAAATCGATCAGCCTTTTGGTACACGTTCCATCATCTTTTGCCATACCCTCCCATGTTGCTGATCGGACAAACCGGTTCTTAATAATCATGCCATTTATAGGTTCAAATGCCATGTGCAATACCGCCTGTTTTGTGTTATCCTTTTTCCTCGGGGTTTCTTGGGTCTTTTTCATCTTTAGTCTCCTTTGAGTTAAATGTTTGTTTATCTCATACTAAATTCTAAGAGGCTGCTTAAGGAACCCTGTATAGTATTTATAATTGTGCAAAAATGAAAGTCTGAAAAACTTTCCTATACTGATACAAGTCTATACTTTTCGTGCCCGAAAAACATTATAGAACCAAGGCAAAGCATTCCTTAAACTCACCACTCTTGTTTTCTTGGACTTATTGAGATTTGCATTGACAAAATAGGGACTTAAAGCTAATTTCCTCAGAGAAAACAGGAGATCTGCCATGACCCTCACCAAGGCCCACATCGCTAAAACTATCCATGACCGCCTCCATTTCACCAATGATCGCTCCACCCAACTGGTTGACTCCATTTTGGAAATCTTGAAGAAAACTCTTGAAAACGGTGAGGATGTCCTTATCAGCGGATTTGGGAAATTTTGGGTGAAGAACAAAAGGGAGCGGAGAGGAAGAAACCCTGCAACCGGTGAAAGATTGCTGGATATAATGGATTTTGTTAAATACGGGCTTCCCGTAACCATCCTGGCCTGGCTCGTCTTCTGGTTCTGGACGGTATTCGGATACTGGAAATTTTTATCATGGTAGGATATATTATTTCTACTTTGTCACATTTCGGGAAAAGCATCCTTTTTCATTACGCCCACTTATGCGCGAGTTTGACACGACCGGAGTCTGATTGAGACCTTTGAAAAATGCTCAATTTTGCTCAAGTTCAAGGAAGGCGAAAATTTTAACCACAGGAATACATTGAGTATTTTGAGGATTAAAATTTGAGCCTGACACAGAAATTGGGCAAAAGGGGGTG
>JAUVVL010000365.1 GCA_030604635.1 Desulfobacteraceae bacterium | reverse complement strand
TTATTAAAGGATTGGCCACTGTTTTTTCTTTAGGCTCACTTACATGCGAGTTCCAGATTTTTTATATTTTATTATCAGTGGGCGAGACTTTTATCATCTTATTTACCATTACTTATTGAGAAGTTACTCATTCTTCTGTTAGTCTAATGAATACCTGCTCAAAATCTGCCTCTGCAGCATGGGCGTCACGCTTTAATTCTTCAGTAGTGCCTATGGCGATAAGTGATCCCTTATGGATAATACCGATGCGATCGCATACATCTTCGGCCACTTTAAGGGTATGAGTTGACATAAAAACGGTTACGCCTTGTTTTGCAAGACGTCGAAAAAGATCCTTCACCATATTGATCGCCACAGGATCAAGTCCCACCATCGGTTCATCGACGATGATAACTTCGGGATCATGAAGAAGTGCTGCCGCCATTACGAGCCGTTGTTTCATGCCGTGAGAATACGACTCTATGAGTTCATTGGACCAGTCTGTAAGGGAAAACATCTCTAGCTTTTCTCGGGACTTTCTGATAAAGGCATCTTCATCCACACCATACAGGTCGGCAGTAAACCTCAGAAACTCCATACCTGTAAGTTTTTCATAAAGATACGGCCTGTCGGGAATAAATCCTATTTTACTTTTGGCTTTTTCCGGATGCGCTTCCATATTTATACCGCAGATCGCCACGGTACCTGAAGTCGGTGCAAGTATCCCCCCCATCATATTTATAGTTGTCGTCTTTCCGGCGCCGTTTGGACCGATAAATCCGAATATTTCACCTTTTGGAATCAAAAGGTTAATATTGTCCACTGCCATTATATCACTGTATCTTTTGGTCAGATCTTTAAGTTCTATCATTTTATCTGTTTTACAATCTTTAATTTTATCTTGCCAATAATGCTCATTAAATCTAGCTGTTGTATCTGTATTCCGCTTGAAAACCGGATGTGGGTCACATCTGCCGGTATTTGCCCAAAAAGCGAGTCTGCTGTTATCCACTTTCCAAGATACAGAAGATTCCATGCATGATAATAAAACCGGCCATTTAAATAGACAAGACCAGCCTCGACCTTGACTGGTATACCTGCAGCTCTTGCAAGAGCTGCCAGAAGCACGGCATGTTCATTACAGTCGCCCACCCCAATTTCAAGGGTGGCAAGCGCATCAGGCAAAGAGAGAACAGGCCGCTTTTTAATATTTTTATGTATCCAGGCAACCAGCTTGTTTGCCTTTTCTAAAGGTTTGTCGTCGATTGAAACAATCTTTTTTACCAGATTCCGGATCTTGGGGTGATCAGACTGGATAAGCAGGGTCGGCTTTAAAAATTTCCTTTCAATGTACTCCATTTTATTTACATCATGAACTGCCGGAAAGTCCGTCAGAGACTCCTTATTTATGACAAGGACATTATCATTTAAGGTCTGTCTCCCGCCGTCGAGGTAAACATCATCGTATTTTATGCCCCCGATTTCAACTTCTAGTCCGGCAAGCTGTCGGGCATCGTCGATAAGCACATTGGATGGGACAGAAGCGACCTTTGTAAGGTCCTGGCTCGATTCAACAGGAAGGCCAAAAAGCGCATCGTCACGTGTCGTCTTTTCGAGACTGATTCCCAGCAGCCCTTTTTCTTTTAGCACATCGCCGTTTTCCCCAATCCATGCTTGTTGGATTGCTCCTTTAAATATCAAAGATACTTTTGTTGCCTCTTTCATGTCCCCCATTATCCGGATATCTTCTTTGCCAATGACCCTGACAATGACAGGCTTCTGTCCCATGGTTGCAGGGTCAAAAACCTGGAAGGCAAACTCATCTCCGGGCTCTATTCCAGAAGCATTGACAGCATCCAAAATCCCGGCTGAAACATATAGCTTTTCTTTGATCCTGAGATCGATGTTTCGGGTGGACCCGAAGCTATGCGTTTTAATGGAAAGAACATCTCCAGAAACAGCCCCTTGTGCTGCAAAACGGAAACGGCCTGAACTGATCTCAAAATCAAATGAAGAAAGGGTAAAATCCGGATTAAGCCTCCCGTCGGTTTTGAGGCTAATGTCCTGAACCAGGCCCATTGTATTGATGCGCATATAAAGGGTTTCTTTCAGAAGGTACCCATTTTTTATTTTTGAAAAAGTTGTGTGAGAAAATCCGATTTTCCGGTTATTCTGGAAAATATTCATCCACGAGTCCCTTTCAGACGGGGAGTTTATGGGTGTCAAAGATACATTTGATGGGGCGTAAAGGAATTTGTCGAACAGATCCAAGCGTATAGAAAATAGAACCGCAAAAAGAAGTCCGAAAACAGCGGCGGAAATCCAGAAAGGTTTCATTTTGCTAAAAGACATGGAGCGCGGTAAATTCATTTGTATCACCGTCAACCGGCTGTTTGAGAAGTTACTATCAGTCGTCAAATCATAATGAAATGACAATAAATCCCTTATTAGTCAATAAAATATTGAAAAGTTACGACCAAAATCCTCACCTATGTAAAAAAGTAAAGAATCCTGGCCCATAGGACCAGGCTTTGGTTTGCCCCTGAAAGGGGCTATTTATCACAGAATCGATAAGTGTGAAGTGACTAACCTGTCGAGAGCTTGTCGAGAGCCTCAAAGCCGAAC
>JAUVVL010000370.1 GCA_030604635.1 Desulfobacteraceae bacterium | reverse complement strand
GTTCGGCTTTGAGGCTCTCGACAAGCTCTCGACAGGTTAGTCACTTCACACTTATCGATTCTGTGATAAATAGCCCCTTTCAGGGGCAAACCAAAGCCTGGTCCTATGGGCCAGGATTCTTTATTTAATTTTATGTTATTGTAACGAATGTGTCAAGCAAAGAAAGCCATCAAAAAGCCAGTGAGGGCTATTGAACACTGTATTAAGAATTGAATACCCGCTATTCTATTATGGGTTTTCGGCATTAATTTTATCTTTTTTTGTAACATTTTAGCCCTTTGAAAACATTATCGCATTCAGGTAATCCGGTTTTAAACCGTGTCAAACAGTGACCCACTTTAAAACCGGATCACCTGAATGCTTGTGGGGCACGTTTTTCATAAAGCTAAATTAACACCTTTTTTTAAATACCAGCCTTGTTGTTTATGCAACGATAGGGTAAAATATCTTTTAACATGTAAGCTGTTATATCCTAATAAAAGACAAATTCGACAACATTTTTCTTAAATATGGAGAAATCACGATGAAATCACCAATGATCAAAACAAGTCTTCCAGGTCCCCGCGCGCGTAAACTGATAGAGAAGGATGGGACTTATGTATCTCCGTCCTATACACGTTATTATCCCCTCGTGGTCGAAAAAGCCCGGGGCCTTTGGGTTCATGACGTGGATGGGAACGTATTTTTGGATTTCACAGCCGGCATTGCCGTCTGTGCCACCGGGCATTGTCATCCGCGGGTAATTAAAGCCATCAAGGCGCAGGCCGATCTATTGTTGCACATGTCGGGAACCGATTTCTATTACAGGACTCAGATCGTTCTGGCGGAAAAGCTGGCCTGCCTTGCGCCGGGAGAAGGAGGCAAGAAGGTTTACTTCGGCAATTCAGGGGCAGAGGCGGTGGAAGCCGCCTTCAAGCTGGCCCGCTGGCATACCCAGCGCGAATTGAATCTGGCCTTTTATGGAGCTTTTCACGGACGCACAATGGGTGCGCTTTCCCTGACGGCAAGCAAGACAATTCAGAAAAAACACTACAACCCCCTGGTACCTGGAATCACGCATATTCCCTATGCCTATTGCTACCGGTGCCCGTATAATCTCAGTTATCCCCAATGCGGCTTGGGATGTGTCAACTGGGTTGAGGACACCCTTTTCCGAACGACAATACCGCCGGAAGAGGTCGCTGCCATTATCGTGGAGCCGATCCAGGGGGAGGGTGGCTACATTGTGCCGCCGCCTGATTTTCACTTGGAACTGTATAGAATAGCCAAAAAGTATGGCATCCTTTATGTGGTCGATGAAGTCCAGACAGGAATGGGCCGCACCGGAAAAATGTTTGCAATGGAACATTTCGGGGTAGATCCGGACATCATCGCACTGGCCAAGGGAATCGCTTCCGGCATGCCCCTCGGGGCACTGACAGCGCGGGCAGAAATTATGGACTGGGAAGCAGGATCCCATGCATCCACATTCGGCGGCAATCCGGTTTCCTGTCAGGCGGCTCTGGCGACCATTGAATTACTTGAAGAAGGGCTTATAAACAATGCAGTGGTTCAGGGCGAGTATCTGATGGCGGGACTGAGGGAATTTCAGCAATCTTTTGAATGCATGGGAGATGTTCGGGGTAAGGGGTTGATGGTAGCTGTCGAGTTTGTCAAAGATCGTGAGAATAAGAAACCGGCCAGGGAGTGGAGAAACGAAGTCATCAAAAAGGCTTTTCAGAAAGGATTGTTGCTCCTGGGGTGTGGTGAAAACAGTATTCGCTTCTCTCCGGCACTGACGGTCACAGCAGCGGAGATCGATGAGTGCCTCTCAATATTCGATGATGTTGTGAGGGAGGTGGCAGTATGATGACATAAAAGGGCAGAGTAAATAGAGGATGATCCGATTATTCCTGTAAAGGACTTTTATCTGCTTAAGACAAATCAGATGACAAACCTTATTATTCACAGCCATGGCGGTCACAATGGTTTTATAGACGGTTTTTTTGTTCAGCACCTGGTATGAGAGGAAGATGGTGGAGCTTTTTGATAGAATCGTGCGGGAGGATCTGGGTTATCCTCGACTTTTGCTCAATTAGGGTTCAGCTTTGATAATAATTGTTGATAATATGAAAAAAGACATAGATAGTACTTATAAATTTCACCTGATTGTCGTCTTTTCCACAGTCCTTCTTTGCATTATCATTTATTCCAACATCTTAAATTCCCCATTTGTTTTTGACGATTTTCCTAATATCAAGAAGAATCCTTATTTTAGACTAATTGATCTTGATTTTCAGGGATTATACGATGCAGGGTTTAAAAGCCCAAACCCAACTCGCCCCGTGGCCAATATCAGCTTTGCACTTAACTATT
>JAUVVL010000253.1 GCA_030604635.1 Desulfobacteraceae bacterium | reverse complement strand
ATGATAAGTTTTTGCTTTTGGCTAAATTGTTTCGAACTCATAACACTTTCTCCTTTCATTTTTCGGAGAAAAAGTGTTACCCTGATTTAATCCATTTTGTACGAATTCTTAGTATCAGAAACAACTAAGCTGCATCACATCACACATCTTACTTCACGAAGTCCAGAAGCGCAACCAAGGGCTTGCTCAAAGTATTAAAACTACACAGTTTTAATAAATGCATTATCTAAAAACAGCTTGACATAAATGCAACTATATAGTATGAATTTCATTCAATGAAAATCAATCTTGAATTTATCGGCAAAAACATACGGTATTTAAGACGTGAGCGAGGCTGGACCCTTGCCAGGCTCGCAGCAAAAACCGGGATGAGCGAAGTGCCGCTGGGCAGAATAGAAAGATGCGTCAATGCACCCTCGGCATCCGCCATATACAGTCTGTCAAAGGCGCTCAATGTTTCCGTGGATACTCTTTTTGCCGAGGAACATGAATCTTTCCGGATGCGCCGGTTCGAGGATGAAAAAAAGCCTTCCCTTGTCGCTTCACACACCGAAGATCTTTTCACTCCACAGCTTAAATCCATGGCACAGGATATTATCGAGGGGTTTCAAGCTTTGGAAGATATTTGTGCTGCGCAAAAACATGCAAAGATACCTCTTTTTATCCCCTTTGAACCCAACTACCAGGGCATGGAAAACCTTTCCCTGAATGTCCGCCGCTACATGGGTGTTGAACACGGAATTGTCTTTGACTATTTCGAACTGTTTGAAAGCCAGGGATTTCGTGTTATTGCCGTTCCCATGCCCAAGGCCATAGACGGTTTTTCTTATTACGACCCGCCCAATCAAAATGCGTTCTTTTTTCTTAACACAAAAAAGAATCCGGAAAGGCAGCTTTTCCACCTGGCTTATGAACTCGGCAGTATCCTGCTCATTACAGCTGCGATACAAAGAGGTGAAACACTTGTAGAAAACAGCAACAATCCAAAGACTTGCGATAAAAAGCCATTCACAGCCCATAGAGCAGCCAGGCGTTTTGCCGCAACATTTCTCATGCCGTCAGACGCTGTCATCGACACGGTCAGACAGCTTGGAATACGGCAAAAACAATGGTCATACAACCTTCTTCTTCGTATCAAGCACCGCTTTGGCGTTTCAACCGAAGCATTCCTGTACAGACTGGATGAACTGGATCTGATCGATCCGTCTCTAATTGAACCGCTTAAAGTTAAAATTCATAAACATTATGGAAAAACAGATTTCGGCGAACCCGACCTTTCCAGAAGGCTTTTAACCCCAAACGGCAGACTGTGGGATCTGGTATTAACCGGGAAAGAATTAAAAGAAGGACGTAATGAAGCAATTGCAATTGAGCGGGTATTGAAAAAGTGGAAGGTTGTAAAGAAATAAAAAAATATGAAAATAGTGTCCACATCAATTTGTACAATACAAAGAGCGGCTTAATATTCTGGAAGGCGCTGGATTTTGAAGCGAAGGGATTATTTTGTAATTGTTTGGATTAAATGATATAAGAAAAATTGGCAATGTGGTCAATCGCAGCTACTATCATTTGCACCATCTTCTTTTGAAAAATGAGAGGTTGAAACCATGCAAGAGCCATCAGACCAAAAAGCTGAACATGAAAAGTTGGATGATTCCATCCGAGACAAAATAAGCTCGGCTTTTCAACAGGTGGGGTACTCTGAAAAAGAAAAGATGCTTCTCCGTGACATACGTTTTGTCGGGGAGGGAGGAAAATTCCACAAGGCAGACATGGTTGCCTATTCAAGTTCCATACGTCAAGATTCAGATACGGCTGTAATATCTGTAAAAGGCACGGAAAATACAGACAAAATTCAATTTGATTCAGAAATTTCTCCATTTCGTGCACTGGCTACTCCGGTAATAGTGCTTGCAGAATATAAAAAGATTCGTGGCATGGATGAACCCAGGGTGAGAACAGTAGGCCTGTGTAAGGATGCTGCCACATTTAAGAGAGAAAAAGCAAGAAGCAAAATTATTCCCCTTTCAGGATTTGAAGAATACCTTAGAGATAATCAACAATTTTTCACGCCACGTCGTTTAGAAAAGGCGAAGTTGGTTCCCGAACAGCTTACACTGTTTGATGTGGCGCCCAACCTCATTAAGAAAGCATTGCAAATTGCTGATAAAGAACTGGTTGATCGATTTGAAAAAGGTGTTGGGGAAGTTATAGAATCCACAAGTGACGAATATAAGCAAAATGACATCATCAATGCGGCAATTGCGATTTTAGGAGCTCGAATCCTCAGGGACCGTCGTGACAGATCAAATTTAAAGAAAGATTGGCCTCTCGATTCCGGCGCCGTTGAATTTTTAGCATCTGCCAATAAATTTTTGCCTGGATACTTTGAAGTTTCCTCAGAAATCGCCTGTAGGCTTGATCCACTTCTTGGCCGGTTGCATTCTGCGTTTGATTTTTCTCAGGTAAGTTTGGACATGGTTGGTAAGTTCTACGCATCAGCTTTCGTTACAAAAAAGCTTCGCGATCAATGGGGAATTCATTATACGAAATCTTTGTTAGCGAAAACACTTTTGCGACGTATGCCTATAGAAGAGCTTCCTCCAAACAACCGGATTTTGGCAGATCCAACCTGTGGATCGGGAAGCCTTTTAGTGGCAGGGTATGAACGACTTGCGAATGCTACTTATCTCAGCATTCCACAGGATGAAAGGCATCAACGACTCGTTAGCACCATCTTTGGAAATGACAAGGACGAATTTGCGGTCAAGATAGCGCGTATGACTTTAATGTTGTTTCATCCACCTCATAAAAACAATTGGAAAGTGACCCGTCTGGACGCAGAAAGTGAACAATTTGATAAAAGGTGGGTACAAAAAATAAAAGTTGGGCCAACTATCATTGTGGCTAATCCACCATTTGGTGGAAAAGGTGGTGGAAGCAAGAGTCATCCTAATGTGCAAAGAACCAGGAACCAGCCTGATCGTTCGGCTTTGATCTTAAATCATTGTTTGGATATTCTACCAGAGGGCGGTTTATTAGGCATTATCCTTACTGAAACAGTATTAGATCAGCAATTAGTAAAAACAACCCGGCATCGGGTTTTAAGGGAATGTCAGATACTGGAACAGTGGGATATTCCGAAGGTATGGTTTGATAACGTTGATCGACCGGCCATGGCATGGGTTATACGCAAGACTGCTCCACAGCCTAAGATGTTCTATATCCGCTCCCTTTCTGATGTTCCATCCCTTGGGATAGAGGCAAAACCACAAGGGACTATCCAGCTTGACGTTATAAATAATCCGCCTGACAACCTTGTTCCGACAGTTTTTGATGACATTCTATCGAAAATGGAAATGAGCCCTAATCACATAGGTGATTATTATATCGTAATGAATGGACTTCAGCCGCTCAAGGGAAAGGTAACGAATGAAAAAACACAGAAAGCTCATCCATGGAGTGGCGGTGCAAAGCGGACTAATCCGTATTCAGATTTCAGCGACGGCAGGAATGGGTGGTTGGAATTAATTAATGAAAATTTTGGGAAAAAGAGTCCCAGGCCAAAGTTACGAAAGCATCTTGAGCAAAACGAACTCATGGTCATGCTTCGGGCAAACCGAAACGCTCCCTGGAACTATAAATGGAGTTCAGTGGCACTTATCGATGTGGCAGATAATTCTCGAAAGGTCGTGGCACCCTCAGCAAGTTATCATGCTACATTTTCTAAAAGCAATAATGAAATCGATAAAACGAATAATGTTTATACATTATGGGCTATTTTGAACCATCCTCTGGCCAGCCTGTGGTTTCATGAACGTCAGCGGGTTCAGACAATTCCAACCAAGAATTACAAGGGTTTTCCATTGCCCAAAGTTTGGAAAATAAAGAATATCCACTCATTAGCTTCTATTGCAAAAGAACTCATTGATACAAAGAGGAATATGAGTTCAAAACCGTTGTTTGAACCTCAGGACAATCTAAAAATAAAAGATATGGTAAAGGAAATTGATGATGTAATTTACCGGATGTATGAAATCAAAAAAAGTGACAGGCGTAGGATCGAAGCCTGGTTTGAAGGAGAACAGCGCCCTTTGCTGAAAGGTATCTGGCAAAGTAAAAAGCCTGACAAGATAAATAACAACGGCAGCCGCATCAATTACGAAGTGCCGGAATGGGAAACCACCTGTGAGACATTAGAACTGCGCTTTAAAGACAACTTAATAAGGCTCGTTATCGATGGTTTGATGGACGATTCTGAAGATATTGAATCTGCCGAAGATGGAATTTGGCTGAAAATAATTCCCGCCATGCCCGGATGGATGCTGGAGAAGGGAGCTGTGGGCTGGGTAGAACTTACTACGGATAGCGCCAAAAGATTAAAACAATCCCCTGAAAAATACATCGTTGGATTTCATCTTCATAAGAATGCATACAAGACTCAAGATGAAATTGATAAAGGTTTGCTCCTTATCTCTGAAATGGAAATGAAAAAGGCAGTAGATGCATAAGGCACAACATGATTATGAAGTCATATTTGTCGATGTAGGTCAGGGTGACGCCACAATTATACACAAATTGTCAAATATACATTCTGTTTTAGTCGATGCGGGAGTTGCCGATCCAGTTTTATCCATACTGAAGCAACATGCCGAACTTGAAGCGATTTTCATTACACATTGGGATAAAGATCATATTGGCGGTATGCCAACCGTTATTAACTGCTATGAAACGGGCTAATGTCAAGTATAAAATGTCACATATTTTTGTTCCTTAATATATCCATGAATTTTGTTTTGGTCATTAGAGAATGATGGTTAAATTTATAATCACCATTATTT
>JAUVVL010000251.1 GCA_030604635.1 Desulfobacteraceae bacterium | reverse complement strand
GTTCGGCTTTGAGGCTCTCGACAAGCTCTCGACAGGTTAGTCACTTCACACTTATCGATTCTGTGATAAATAGCCCCTTTCAGGGGCAAACCAAAGCCTGGTCCTATGGGCCAGGATTCTTTATTTATCACCTGTAACCATTTTTAGTCCCAGTCCTGCCCAGGTGCAAGAGTATTCGGAGGTGAGCGCTGCAGCACAGGCGTTTATCTCCACTCTCTCCAGAACGATAAAACCCTTTTGGACGAGTTCTTTCTCGATATTTGCCGCCTGAACATCGTAAAAGCCGGAAACCACGAGCAAACCTTCGTTCAGGAGAGTAAGGCGGCGGTAGTGATCGAACATTTCCATATGAACAGCCGCCGGGAGGTTGGCGAGGATCAGGTGGAAACTTTCAGAAACGGCACTTGCAGACCCACAAAATAAATGAAGCCGATCTTCCATCTGGTTGAAGACCGCATTTTGCATGCTGGCTCTTATTGATGCAAGGCTGACGTCACAGCCCAGGACGGTGGCATTGTTATTAAGAGCCGCCGAAAGTCCGAGGATTCCTGAGCCGCAGCCTATGTCCAGGGTTCTCGCTTCTCGTTGAATCTGTAATCGATGGAGGACGGTAAGTGCGGCTTTTGTTGAGGGATGGGCCGGAGGGAAGGAGTTGGAGGTTTTAAGTACCAGGCAGTCCTCGCCCCTTCTGGGCCTCCTGATGCTGAATGGGGAGCGAACTACTAAATTTCCAATGCGGTAAAACATATAACTATCAGTATAATTCCTAACTTCTCAATAAGTTATAGTGAATTAGATTATGACATTGATAACATATACTAATACGCTTTTTATTTGACACACAAGCTCTTTTTTTATAGTATTATTCTTTATGCCTATTGAAAAAACAGGCCTATACGAGTTTGACACGGATTAAAACCGGATTACCTGAATGCGATAATATTTTCAAATTTAAAATTCCGTATTGATGCCACCGGAAAAATATGGGAGGACAAGAAAAATATGATCCTAAGAATTACAAAGAAGGGAAATAAGTTATTGCTGGAAGAAGCTGAGTTTCAGGAGTATATGGCCAAGAAACTCCAGGAACTAATCAACCTGTCTACAAACGTGGTGGCAGCATTGATTATGATTAGTCTAATCGTGGTTCTTACCTACTTCAGGGTGGCGGACTATGTTTACTTTGGATTGATTATTATCCCTCTTATCGGACGCACTTTCATTATGGAAATGGTCGCCAAGTGGCTGAGAAAACATTTTAAAGAGCTTTTAGAGATTTAAGCGTTACTGACTTTTGCGTGAACCCTATGTGCCAAAAGCGTACGATTTGGTGAAAAATTTGAATATAGGGACTACTATCGGCATTACCAAACGGTTAATAATGATGTTGTGGTTAACCCTGTCTGCAATCAGCAGTAACACCAGCAGATAGGGACCAGCCTGCCAGAATATTTTCTCAAAAGTTTTATTCTTCGCTTCAATATACAAAACACCCGGAATGCTGGCAGCAGCCAGTGGTGGAAGCGGCATTAGGTTTGCCACAGCCACCATGAGATTAACGCCGATAACGATCTGCAACATCTGGGTCTCAATCGAAAATTGCTCAAGAATTAAACTTATACTGGATATGATACTTGCGAGGAGGAAGTTTGCCAGGGGGCCGGCAATTCTTGTGATAACGGTGTACAATCTCGGGCGTACGAATTTACTCGGATCGATATCAACGCTTCGGGGCCAACCAAAGCCAGAGATAAAAAATGAAACCGTTCCCGGCAAATCAAGATGACGAAATGCATTAAAGTGAAAGCGGTTTTTGTCTTTCTCGCGCACATCGCCTAAAAATTGAGCAACAAAAGCCTGGGCCTCGGCATTTATTGTGACTGCAAAGAGAATACCCAAACAAAAAGCAATAAAACTATCAATTACAATATTAGAAAAATCGAATAAATATGGCATAATTAAACGTCTCGGAATTTCTATCCCGCCAAGGCGGGAAAAATATATATCATTTACTAACCTTTGTCCGCTGAACCCATCATTCCAATATTCAATTTATCCATTATTCCAATTGTGAGCGAAGCGAACTAACTTGCTTTGCGTATCTTTTCAATATCTCGTGGCTATCGAAAGGGTCATTAATCTCAAAGATGAACTTTCTTGTCAACCTTTTGATTTCGTTATCCGGATCACCCGAGTGCGACAATATTTTTACACACATAAAAAAGAGGCAGAAAGGAACAACCTTTCTGCCTCCGGTTATTAAAGCTTGATGTGATTAAGTTGCCGGCTATGTTTCAGTGGCATGCTTCGGTTTCTTGGTAATAAATGCCAGAATAATAGCCGCGACCAGAAATGCTGCCGACAGGTAGAACGCAATGTTGAAGCTTCCTGTGGCGTCCCTGATCATACCAGCCAATCTTGGCATGAACGCACCAAGAGCCCAGCCGATGAACACCAAACCGTAGTTGAAGCCCAGGTTCTTGGGTCCATAAAAGTCGGCGGTAAATGACGGCATCAGGGCCAGACCGCCGCCATACTGCCAGTAACCGATACCGGCAAGCAAGAACAGGAGGCCGATACTCTTGGTAGCAATGGCATAAGGGATGAGGATCATGGCCACCGCAGATACGGCGCAATTTACCATGTATGCATTGTTCCTGCCAATGATGTCCGAATACTTACCGGTGCCAATCCGGCCGGCGGCATTAACCGCACCACCGAAAGAGGCCAGCACCCAGCCTGCCACAAGACCGGCCGCAGTTTTTTTCAGCAAGCCGGCGGCATTGGTGATGATCAAAATACCTGACTGGGTGTTGAGGATAAACATCATCACCAGGGCATAAAATTGCCAGGTTTTGGTCATCTCGCCAGCGGACCAATCAATGGGGGCTTTTGCGACTACTGCTTCTTCACCTGGTTTTACCGCTGCAGCTTCGGGAATATAGCCCTCGGGAGGCCAGGCCAGTACCTGGGCTGCTGCGCAGATGATAACCAGATAGGCAATGCCAAAGAAGTAGAAACTAAAGGAAAGGCCCCAGCCGTCAATAAGGTATTTTGCCAATGGCGAGACATATAGAGCAGCGCCGCCATATCCTGAAACAACCAAGCCGGCAACAAGTCCACGCTTATGGGGGCCGAACCACTTCAGTGCGGCCGGTGTGGGGGCCGCGTACCCGATGCCCATGCCGATACCGCCACCGATACCGTAACCGAGAATCAGGCCGGTATAGCTTTTCATAACACCGGCCAGAATCAGGCCGAGTCCTATAGCGATGCCTCCAACACTGGCGGCAATGGTCGGGCCTTTTGTGTCTTGTAACCTGCCTCCCGGAATCATCAACAGGCCGAAAATCAGCATGCAAAGGGTAACAGGTGTTGATGCCTGGGCGTGGTCCAGCACCTGCCATCCAGCATTAATTGGAAGCGCCACAACATCTGAGCTTATGAGCCTGACTTTCCATACGCTCCAGGCGTATAAAACACCTAAACAGAGATTGATGGTTGTTCCAGCAAACACCACTCGCCAAGCTTGGGCCGGTGTTTTGTTACCTTCGGTCATATTCATACCTCCTTAAATTGTTGCGCTCAGCATCCTTTTTGTTCCTATTTTTCCAAGTATCACCATTCCTTGAATACTTGGGCAGAAACCAAGACTGAGGCAAATGTTTTAGGTAAGGGTCCATAGCCACTGGAAGAAGAAAAAAATCTCACGACAAGTTTCTCGTCAAACGACCTTTATGTTCACGAACCGATCATATCCGCTTAACCAGAGTCTCCTCTTCCATGCTTTCGCTGAACAAACAGCAAGTCCGGCCCTTTATTAGCAAAATTAAGAATTGCTGACATCAGTCCGGACAGAGAAGAGATTTTTCCTATCACCTCCTTTCATTTTTAAGGTTTATAGCAATGCCACATCCAACATCAATTTTCCTAATAAAGACAAGCTGTTTTAGTACTTTCCCAGAATCTATGCAGATTCGGCGTATTTTTAGCTTACAGGTTCAGGGTATGTTTTTATTCCCCGGCTAAAAATTTCAAATGCAATTTCAAGGGTCGACTTCAAGTAATCCTTTTTACTGTCGATCAACCTTTTACTTCCCTCCCAGAGAACAACACCTGAAAATATGGACCAAACAATATCAGCCAGAGCTATCGGATGCCTGTCTATAAAAACGCCTTTTTTTATTCCTTCTTTAAATATCTTGGACATTGAACTGAATGAACTGCGTGACAACTCTAAGATATTAGAAAGCAGATTGGGCGATAAATTTTTAAGGGTTTCACTTGACTGAAGATGGAACATGTTAATAAGCACCAGAGGATCGAACTCGTAAACTGCATACAGGGCTTCCATCAGTGCCTCAATTTTTTGTTCAGGTTCTATATCCTTTTTATTATATACACTTTCCAACGTGTTTCTCATATAATGGAGAACTCTTAGGGAAAGGGAAGCAAACAACTCATCTTTGTTCTTGAAATAAAGATAAATAGTACCAGGGCTGAGTTCTGCCTCCTTGGCAATATCTTCCATGGTTGCTTTACTGAAACTTTTTATTGAAAAAACCCTTCTAGCAGCAACCATTATTTGCTGCCGCCTTCTTTCTTTTTCCCTTCCTTTCCTTTCTTTTATTCCCATAATTACTGAATCGCATTTATTTTTTAAGACCATATATAAACGGTACTTTTTGTTTAGTCAAGTAAATATCTTCATTTTTTATTTAAAACAAGATTGATACCCATGTAAAAAGTCCTTTTTACATGGATTAAGGAATTTAGGGATTAAGGAATTGCGAATTATTTAAAGACATTATGAATGCGTAAAATTGAATAATTCAGCCCCGCCTGCCGGCCGGTGGGCAGGAAGTTTTGACTTTTTACGAAACCATCAAGATTATTAACTTGG
>JAUVVL010000266.1 GCA_030604635.1 Desulfobacteraceae bacterium | reverse complement strand
TTAAATTACAGTTTCAGTAATTCTATCTCTAACCGAAAACGATCATTTCTCGAGACGAGTATTCCACCTCTGTGAAATTTCGGAAATCATTTCACTATACAAGAAGCTGCAAAGCGTAAGCCGTAAATTTAAAGTAATTAAATGGCCAAATTAATATCCTATTGAATATACAAATAAAAAAAATGAAGATTAATTCTTCATGAGAAATTCGGGATAGAAGTCTCCAGACTCAACAGCTTGGGTCCCTGTTTAAGGATAAATCTATCGTCAACAGTCTCCCAGATCCAGCCCGAGTAGCCGTAACCAACATCCGGCTTGCTGACAAAGGCTCCTGCCCATGATTAACCCATAGCTTTCAAGTTTTGAAAGTAGTGGCTTGTTTTCTTTTGCCAGAAATTTAAGCCTCCGCCGTTTATGCGGTTTAATTCGGGCAACTTCCAAAACGGTATTGGGGTCAGAGCTTGATTAACGCACTAAACGGTAAGTCTGATCGTCAAAAACCAAATAAGTGTACTAATCAATGTTTGACCCCAATGACCGAGCAAGTCGAAGGAGACCCGCATGATAGGTGGTGTGGGGCTGGGGGTTAAAAACCCCCGGCTACCCGATTCGCGCTTCTTTATTCAACTATCTTCCGTATTGAATCGGGCAATTGGTCTACCAAATGAGGATAAGTCTCTATCAAACGAATAATGTCCGCCAGATCCTTCTGTCGCTTGCTCTTGCGGCGTTGCTCGTCTGAATATGCCCAAATCTTGCCCTGTAACACATCCTCGACAATTGCGACTTTCATATCATATCCGAGCACAGAATGAATTGCCGCTCTGGAAATGAAATTCTGATACCTTTGATCAATCTGGAGTTGTATCCTTAAGTCAGATTTGTTGCTGCTAAGGTTTACACTATGTGCAAAATGTTCAATTTTAAAATGGACTTCAACGGCTTTGCAGGCTGTTTCAATGTCATTTATAGCTACTACAATATCAAGGTCAAGGCTGACAACAGGCTCTGCATAGGCATTCACTGCAAGACCGCCAATTACGCAGTAGTCCACATTGGCTGTTGATAGTGCATCAAGGAATATTTGGATAACATCTTCCTCGCTATTCGATACTGCCTTGAAGAATTCCTTTTTGGTCATTTCATCTCCTATTCTGTTGTCAGTGCGAACAATTGATTATTATGTAAAATTGCCCGATATAATGATATTTGGTTGTCCGGCAGGCGATTTTGCTTATTGACAACATCTAAATGTCCGATATCATTTGTTTTAGATTATGTCAACACTCATGTCTTGCAACAAGGAGGAGAACCTGCATAAATTCTTCATGAGAAATTCGGGATAGAAGTCTCCAGACTCAACAGCTTGGGTCCCTGTTTAAGGATAAATCTATCGTCAACAGTCTCCCAGATCCAGCCCGAGTAGCCGTAACCACCAACCGGCTTGCTGACAAAGGCTCCTGCCCATGATTCCGTGCGGCTTTGATTGACGGCCACGGTGCCAAAGCACCCGAAAGTCATCTCACTTACCTGATGACAATAGGGTTCGCCCACAAGATCCTCCCCCAGGCTCTGCACCTCCTTATCGCCGCCGTAAATTGCTGCTCTCAGGCCGTAGCGGTTGTCCCGGGCCAGGCGGCTCACCTCTTCAACAGTGTCAAAAGAGCTGATGAAAGCAACAGGACCGAAAGTCTCATCCTGCATGCCCAGCATATCCTGGCTGACATTTATAACCACCGTTGGATAAACCAGGTTGCCTTCGATTTTGCCCCCCAAGGCAATCCTTGCGCCACGATCCACAGCGTCTTTGAGCTGGGCTTTAATGGCAGCAACGGCTCTTGGGCTCGCCACCGGTCCCATCTCGGTTGCGGGGTCTTCAGGATCACCCACTTTTACCGCCCTGCTGAAATCAAGAAATAGCTCCAGAAAATCATCGTGGATAGACTCATGCAGATAAACGCGTTCAGGCGCTGTACAGGTCTGCCCGGCATAGAGGTATTTGGTAAAGGCCAGTTCCCGAGCCGCATCCTCCAGGTTGGCGCCGGGAAAAACAATAAAGGGATCTTTGCCCGGTCCTTCAAAGACAAACTTCTTCCCAAGGGCCTTTATTGAATCCAGATAGTGGATTGCGTATTCATCTGTGCCGAACAGGCAGATAGCAGGTATATTGGGATTAGCAACGGCCTTATCGAGAAAATTCCTGCCCCCGGTGTAGTCAAAACAGATGGCGTCGCCAAAGATGGTCTGGTAGAAAGATTCGGTGAGTCGTGCAATCTCGGAACCCAGGGAGGCGAATTTCACCCGCACACGGTTTCCCACCATGTAGATGGAAATAATGGCCGTGTTCAGCCAGGCGCTGCCGTTGTACGGCAAAACCAGGGCAACTTCCTGTTCCGGACCACACATGGGCTGCCGCTCGGCAAAAGGTATCACCATTTCGTCAAAGCCCTGTAAGCGGGTAAGGACAACGTCTATCTCCATATTGCATTCTCTGCGGGTAAAGCCGGTATCCCGTACTGCGATGGCAACCATTTCATCCCGGTTTGCTCTTATGGCTGCTATCAACTGATGAACCTGTTCAAGCCTTTTTTCAATTTTGTCCATTTTTTCAACCTAACCCGGAAATATCACGGTAATGATTTATGTTTTTGCCATTTTAGCATAATTATTATAAAATAAAAAATTTATGTTTTGGTAATTTTTATATTGGACAGGATTAACCCCGGTACGATCTTCCGGACCTACCCCGGTGAAATGGCTTCCAGATTTCACTGGGCAGGCGGGTCAGACAGGATCTATTGGATCTATTGTTTTCTCGGTTTCCGGCCTGTCCCGTTGAAAGCGGGGACGAAACCGAGAAATAGCAATCCCGCTTTCAGCGGGAAAAGCCAAAGAGGCCGATGGTATTGTTGCCAAACGTTCATGTCGCTTCTTCATTGTGTTTTTATAGCCAAATGAACTCCCTCGAAGAGGGATTTAGGTTTTTGCCTTTCTTCAGGAAAGGCAAAAAAATCCTGAGAATCTTGTAGATCCTGTCTAAGTAAAATGATAGACAGCTAACAGCTATATGATCAGCAGAATAAGCTTGTAATATCAATCTCTTATAAGATGTAAATTGAAATATTTGCCCACAGATTCTCCGGAGAAGCCAAAATATTAAGATAAATTCTTCATGAGAAATACGGGATGGTTGGGTTCCACAGAATAGGAGGGAATAATATGGCCAGAAAGCCAAATCCTCTGTTAACTGAATTTTTTGACAAGAGCATTCCCCTGCCTACAATCGATTGGGAAACCGTGCCGCCGGGGGTGAGACCGGCGGATGCGTGGGAGGCTTATGATGAGGGTGTGGAGGGTTGGGTGCCCATCTGGTTCCCCGCCAGTGACCTTAAAACCGGCAGATCATATGATGAGTTCGAGCGGGCTTTTCTGTTCAATGAAAGCCTGGAAAGGATATTGAAGGCTATGAATCGTTGGCCTTTGTGGGGTTCACCGACCCAGAAAAAGCGTGCGGCTGCGTTTGCCCTGCTCCAGTTATTTTGCGAGGTGAATTCCCTCTGCCCAAAGGTCTGAATGACATGTGATTACTTCTTTCTTTTCTTATGTTCTTTCAGCATTTTAATGTGCTCTTCCGTTGTAAGCTTCATGGTTGCGTCTACGATGTCAGCAGCGAAGCTTTCATCGTCACTCGTTTTATAACTGGGTATCAATGTGTGCTTTCCGATGGTTATTACGTCGTTATCCGCCAGCTTCTCTTTGGAGATCTTTATCTTATTCAGATAGGTACCGTTGGTACTGTTTAGATCCTCAATTAAGTATTTTCCATGGTATTTGACTATTCTTGCATGCTTGCTGGATACGCTCAGACTGTCAATCTGGATATCATTTTTGGCATGCCTGCCAATGGTGATGACTTCCTTGTCAAATACTATTGTTTTGAGTACCGAATCTTTAAATTTTAACTCTATTTTCAGCATTGGCACCTCCTTTGCCTTCCTTACCCCGGATTTCTCACGAGCCAGAGCGGTGCAGGAACAAGGCATTTCAGCCCGAAGACGTAGTGTTCTACTTCGAGGGCTGAATAACGCAGTTCCTGTGCCGCTCTGGCTCGCCTTTGGTGAAAAACATCAAATGCCTTTTTATTATTTTGCTCTATTACAGTCTGCAATTCCGAACTTGAGATAAATTAATGTATAATTTATTAATATCGTATTATTTTTCCATTCTGTTTGAGGTTCTTCATGAGAAATTCGGGTTAACGTTTCTCCGATAGTCCTCGGAAATCAGATTTTTAAACTTGCCCTCAGCGAGCGGCGGTTTGATCTTTAACAATTCACTGGCATTGCTTACACGGAAAACCTTCATTCCATGATAGCACCCCATGACCAGAGACGCTTTCTTAACAGATCATCCGGCCGTCAGTAAAGAATCCTGGCCCATAGGACCAGGCTTTGGTTTGCCCCTGAAAGGGGCTATTTATCACAGAATCGATAAGTGTGAAGTGACTAACCTGTCGAGAGCTTGTCGAGAGCCTCAAAGCCGAACG
>JAUVVL010000075.1 GCA_030604635.1 Desulfobacteraceae bacterium | reverse complement strand
TCAAAGGTGCTGTGTAGCCCGAGCTTGCGCATAATACTGGAGCGGTGGTTTTCAACCGTTTTGGGGCTGATGAAAAGTTTATCAGCAACTTTTTTTATTGACAGCCCTTCGGCCAGCAGGGCCATGATCTCCTGCTCCCGAGGGGTTAGAGAGTCATAACTTTTAGCAGCCACAACCGTTTTCTGTTTCGGAAGTCCAACGAGTTTTTTGACCACCTTCTGGGAAACCTTAGTGTCCATAAAATAATCGCCTTTTAAGACATTATCTATTCCCTGCAGAAGCATATCTGCAGCCGATTCCTTCACCAAATATCCGGTGGCGCCGACTTGAAATGCTTTAACGATATAGTCCACTTTTGAATGCATGCTGACTATCAAAATGAGAATTTCGGATGAATATTTTAGAATATCACGGGTCAGTTCAATGCCGTTTTGATCTGGCAGGGACATATCCACCAAAGCCAAATCAGGCTTGAGTTTTTTGGCCATTTGAAGTCCTTGGCGCCCGGTGCTTGCTTCCCCCACTACTTCATATTTGGGGGTGCTCTCTATGATCCTCTTAATGCCTTCCCGAAAAAGAGGATGGTCGTCAATAATTAATATGCTTTTCTTTTGACTCATTATCTAAATTGTTGCTGTCAAGTCAAGTAAATCCTATTTTTGACCGTTGTCAAATCACCTTTGTCCAATTATAAATTTGAAGCATCAAGATTCTAGTTGGTAGAGTATTTGCCTAACGACCTTTTTCATATTGATAAAATGAGTTCCTTTCCAGTAAATTTTATCGCAGGATTGGCATTGAACATATTCATCGCAGAACTCTTTTGTCTTTGGAGGAATTCTATCTAAGATTTTTTCCTTTAGTACGCTCTTTAATAGGGTGTTGCAACGAAGACATCTTGAAAAAGGCTTTATGTTATCTTTAATATCCAGGTAATCTATGATTCGTCTTATCTGTTCTGTGGTTGTGCCAGGACGTATAAAAATTCCATGGGTTACATCTTTGAATTTAAGGAGCTTTCTGCTCTTGGTTAGTATTACTCTGTTTTCTCTTTTGGATATTTCAATTATTTCACGAGTGGAGAGTAAAGAATCGTAATATAAATCAAATCCCAGGACTCTCATATATTTAACTATATCCCCAAGATTGATATCAGCTATATATTTGTGCCTGCGAAGCGGGATTTTTCTAAGCAGGGTAACATCTGTAATATTAAGGGATTCAAAAACAGGATATACACTTACTCGGTCTCCATTTTGTAGAATGTAATTAAAATCTACTGATTTTCCATTCACCAAAATAAGGTCAATTTCTGTATGAGGAACTCCGAGTGCTTCTATCATATCTTTTATTGATCTTTTCCCTTTAAACTCTGCTTCAAAAGCAGTTTTTCTTCTGTGCTTTGGAAGAAAGTCATTTAATTCTTCATAAAAGCGGAATGTTCCTTTTGGCATAGTTTAAGTTTTCCATCTATGTTTTTATTGATGTTCTGGTTATGTCAGGTACTTAATGGCGTTATTCATAAGTTTGCCTGTAGAAAAGAATGTTTTAAACTATCTGATACCTTGCCAAAAGCCCTACTTGAAGCCAATTCTTGTCGATTACATATATCGCATAATCCAAAAAAAATCAAAAGAGAAAACCCCGCAAAAAGGATTTGCCCTTATTGAAAAACGATATCCCAAATATTTTAGGCCCCTGATATTTGTGGAATGATGGCAGATATTTGTAAAAGGGGGTAGGTCTACTATTCACTCTAAAGAAAAGGGATGAGGTCACCTATTAAAGAGTGGCAGAAGGAGACCTTTGAAAAATGCTCAATTTTGTTCAAGTTCAAGGAAGGCGAAAATTTTAACCACAGGAATAGATTAAGTATTTTGAGGATTAAAATTTGAGCCTGACACAGAAATTGGGCAAAAGGGGGCGCTTTGCAAAGGTCTCAGAGGGTTAACTCCGCTCAGTTGTTTGATCCTATCGAAGAGGCTAAGGAAAAGTGCGGTGTACATGGCGAGTCATGAAAAAGCATTAAGAACCGAAGGCTGAGATACCAGCCCGTCCTTTAGAAAATTAACAAGCTTCTGTTTATACCCATATATACTGTTCAAAAAGGATGTGCATTCCTCACAAAAATACAGTCCCCGTCCGTCAATCACCACCCGGACATATCCACGATAGCCAAACTTATTAAATTCCCCCCTGCTCATGGGGCAAAGGGTACCATCCCGGCTTTTCCGAAAGGACGCATGATCTGTCAGCCCGAAATTGTGCCCCAGCTCATGCAGCGACACCTTTAACGTTCTGTCCAAATACAGGTCATAATCCTTTTCCGATTGGATCTGTGGCGGGCTCAATTTGTTGGTGGAAACCACGGCCACATCGTTTTTAGGGTTTTTCCCTCCCACAATGGAATTATAGAATTCATCCCAGTCGCTGGTCTTTAAATCCGCATCCGTAATGCCCAGAATATGACCACCGTATTCATCATGAAGCACCATAGTCAACAGGTGGGCGTCGATACTCTCGACCACCGGGGTATTGAAATGGGACAGGCTAAATTCGCCGATAAGACCGGCAAAGGTCTCTACAATCCGTTGTCCAATCACCTTAAGACTACTGAAGGTGATATCGCTGCCGATACGTACGATGTTCAAATGTGTTCTTTTCTTTAACATGGCCAAGGCCGATATATGTTCCCGTTTATTAAATTATAAAACAAATCCTTAATAGCTGTCAAATATTAAAATAGCGAACCTGATGGTATAAGAAAAGCGGTCATCAGAAGGGCCGGGCTCAATTGGATGTCTTGGAATACGAATAGCAAGGTTGATTTTGAGACTCGAAACCTAAGGTTATGAAACCTCTTATTTTGTCATTTTAACCTTAGAAAGGAGATCATCTACGTGGGCGATGGCAAGACAAATGGAGGTATCAGCGGCACCATAGTATATTTTAACCTCTCCATCCTTTTCCAAGACTGCCCCACAGGTAAAGACAACATTTGGAACCTCACCAACGCGCTCATAGTATTCAGTGGGTGATAAAATATGCTCCTCTGAGCGACCAATAAGCTTGGCTGGATTCTTTATATCAAGGAGCACAACGCCAAGTCTGTAAATAGGGCCTGCCGATGTCTTCTTGACACCATGGTATATAAGAAGCCAGCCCTTCTCCGTTCGGATAGGTGGGGCACCAGGGCCAATCCTGTCTGAATCCCAAAACCCTGGTCGGGTCTCGAAGACGACCTTTGAGTCTCCCCAATGAATGAGATCATGGGAGTAAGATATCCAAGTGGCTATCCCCGTAGCCATTGGTCTGTCAAGTCGGACAAACTTTCCATTAAACTTCTTAGGAAAGAGAACGGCGTCTTTATTTATTGGCTCGGAGATAAGGCCGATCCGTTCAAATTTCTCAAAGTCTTCTGTTTTAGCTAAGGCAAGGCGAGGAGAGTAGTGGGAATAGGCCGTGTAGATGATGTAGTAGGTTCCATCCATCTTAGTGATTCTTGGATCCTCCAAACCCCTCTTCTCATATGTTTTAAAGGGCTCCTTATCCGATGGAAAAAGAGCAGGCTTTTTATCTATCTCAAATTTTATGCCGTCTTTGCTCCTTGCAAGCCAGAGCGCGGATTTGCCTTCCACTCCCTCAATCCTGACTAAGAGGATATATTCATTCTTATAGACCGTGGCTGCAGCATTAAAAACTGTATTACAAGGAATAGGTATGTCTTCAATCCTAATGATGGGATTGCCTCTAAATCTTTCGATCATCTCGCTACCCTCCGCTCTGCTTTTTCTAACCTATATTAATATCGGCAAAAAATGTTTAAATCTTTAATTTTGGCTCATATGGAGCAGATTATATGAGTTGATTTAAAGAGTTCAAGGAAAAAAGACGGGGATTTTATTTAACAGCACCTCACCCCTGGATCCCTTGAACCCGCCTTCTCAGTTCCAATTCCCTCAAATAAGCGTTGATCTTTTAGAATCTTATTATAGACCCCCATATGTTTAGAGGAGATAACCTGCCAGGAGAGATGCTTTTCGACATACCTTCCGGCATGATCAGAAAACTCCCTTGCCAGATTCTTGTTTGTCAGAATATTAATTATGGCCTCTGTCAGCTCAGCGTCTGTCCCGGCCACAAGACCACTTCTGGTTTTTTGAATTGAATCAACAAGGACCTGGATATCGGAAGAGACAACCATTGGTTTTGCGAAGGCAAGACATTGAGCCATAATTCCACTTTGTGCACCCTCAATATATGGCAGGACAGCTACATCAGCCGATGAAAGAATAAGATCAAATCTCTGCTCTGGAAATGGTCCCAGTAAGACCTTTATCTTATCCTTTGCCCTTGATTTAGCCACAAATTCAAGAAACTCATCCCGATAGGCAATATGCTCTGGTCTCCTGGCTACAGAGGCAATGAGAAGAATGGCATCATCGACATCCTCTGCTATCTTTGGAAAAAGCCTGACAACTCGCTCAAAGTTCTTACTTCTTCTAAAATAACCCTGAAGCAGAACTATCTTTTTGCCCACAAGGCCCAGTTTTTTCTTTGCTTTTACTTTTAAGACGGGTTGGACCTTACGCACTCCATGGGGAATGACCCAAATTTTATCTTCATGGCCAAGATGCTCTTTGATCAATTCTCTTTGATATTCTTCGTGAACAATAGTGGCCTCTGCAATCTCAACCAGGGCCTTCCTGATTATTTGCTCTTCATAGTCAGGCTTTTCAGAGACGGTGTGCAAGGTTATGACTATTGGTATGTGGCTCAATTTAAATTTATAGGCAAGTGGAATGACATTCATCCCTTTCTGCTCTCCAAAGAGGGCAAATTCATGTTGGATATGGACAAGGTCTGGGGGAAACTTCATCATTGCCTCAAAGGCTTTATGAGGTAAGTCGGAGTCGTTGTAATTGAATGCAGGATAACAGTCAAGGCCTTCTCCTCCTCTATGACAGATAATATAGACCCTGTTTTTTAGTCTGCGCAATTCCTCTATAAGGTATGAGGAGTAGGTGCCTATTCCACAGTCAAGGGGTGGATATGTGGAAATTATTCCAATCTTCATTTTTTGGTGATAAGAAGTCCCTTTTTTTGGAAGGAAACATAGCAAAATTTCCCTTGTGGGTCAATGAAAAGGAATTTACCCGGAGTGTGCTCCATAGGGGCTCAATCTGGGCAAACCCTTTCATTAGATTCCATATTGCCTTTAAAGAAATCGGGAGGTAAAAGTATCATGGGTGAAATTACTGTAACACAAAAAACAGTGTCTAATCAAGAAACCAAGGAAAATTAAACTCTTTTCAATAATTTCACGCGGCAAAACCGTAGATGATTTTATGGGATTGCGAAAGCCAGAAATAAAAGGTATGTAACGAGAACAGTGAGGTTTTTTAGTGTTCAGAAAGTCGGAAAAACTCAGGAAGGAGATACAATGAAAGAATTTACCATGGTAATACCTACGTACTGGGGCCGAGGTGAGGGTGAAGAGACGGACGAGGAAATTGTTTTCGATCATCCCACGGCGCTGAATGAAGAGGGGACACTGGCACGGCTGCTAGATAGTCTGAGTATTTTTAAGCAGGTGACGGGAAAAATAGTTGTAATTTCCGTGGCCGACGAACGCGGAATAGCTGGCGATGTAAAAGACAATGTTGGACAGATAATCGCCCCTTATCGGTCTCGCTATGACATTACTAATCTGGGGCAAAACTCGCTTGAGAAAATAAAAGAATCGTTAGCAGACAAGGGCGTTTCCGAAAGTGCTTTGGAGCTGGTGAATTTGAATAACTATGCGGCGGTGCGTAACATCTGTTCGTTGGCAGGGATATGTAACGGCAGTAGGTACACAATCTTTATTGATGATGATGAGGTATTTACCGACCCCGACTTTCTGAAGAAAATAGAAGAAAACATGGGGCAGTTTGTTGCTGGTGAGGAGATCAAGGCGCTGGCTGGATATTATCTGCAGCCGGATACATATCGGCTTGATGAGAGCAAGGTGCCAAAATGGCGAGCGCCTTGGTGGAATAATACAGTTGCGATGAATTCGGCATTCGAGAAGATTATCGGACAGGAGCCGCGACTGAAACCGACGCCTTTCGTGTTCGGAGGGAACATGACGGTGAGTCTGGAAGTGCTTAAGAAAGTACCGTTTGATCCGCGGATAACGCGGGGTGAAGATATTGATTTCCTGTTGAATCTGCGAATCCAGGGAACTACATTTTATCTCGATCGGAAATTGGCGATAAAGCATTTGCCGCCGGCATCAGCACAGAAAGACTGGAAAAAGGTAAGGGAGGATGCGATACGGTTTCTGTATGAACGGAAAAAGGTGAGGGATCACGGAGAACTGGCGTTAGAGGAACTACAGCCCTATCCCGGCGTATTTCTGGGGAATGATCTGGAAGAAAGAATTATCAAGACTAATCAGTTGCTGAAGCGGGAGTATGAAGCACAGCAGGATGAAGAAGGGATACAGGAGTGTGAAAAAACTATCGCCATAACTGAAGAAAAACTTTGGGACCAAATCGATACAAGGGCGTGGCTCAAACAGATAACGGCACATTGGCAGGAGGTTGCCATGGCGGCAGAAGGCATGGGAATCCCGAAATAATATTCGATCTTTACTATAGATACATTGCTTATGGTTGAATGTAATATTTACACAGTTTATAAGAATTGTTTTGATTCTGTGCTATTACGCAGCTTGTTATATACAGCTAGTGGATTTTATTAGAAAAAGGATTATCTAAGTGAAAATATTGATTGCTCCAAAGGAATTGCCTCACAGTAAAGTAATAGGGGGACCTATCATTGTTTATAATCGCATAAAGTATCTCTCGCGCCACCATGAAATTGGTCTGGCCTCATTTATAAGAGAGGAGGATAGGCAGTATTTAAGTTCAATCGAGCCTTACCTGTGTGATCTAGAGCTGATGCCTTACCCACAGCCGCGGAGTCGATTGAGAAGGATCAGTGACTTCCTTTTTTCGGAGGTTCCGCCTTATATGTGCAACACGAAATCACAGAAAATGCAAAAAACGGTAGCGGAAATGACGCGCAGGGGGAATTACGATGTTGTTATAGCTGAATATGCTGTGATGGGGCAATACGTGCACCGTAGTCCGGGGATAAATCCGCGGACGAAGCGGGTGATTTCGTGTCATGAGTGCTACACGATTGCGCGGAAAAAGGTACGGGATCATTACGGGGTTTTTTCGCGGCGCGGGTTTGAGGCAATGCTGAATCTGCAGCGGTTGGAATCGTATGAGTTTGAGATGTATCGGCAGGCGGATAAGGTACTTACGCTTACACCTGAAGAGAAAGAATCCCTGCTAAAGTACGATCCCACATTGAATATTGAGGTGGTGCCGCATGGAGTGGACACCGAATATTTTGTGCCGCGTTCAGAACAGGTACGGGAAAAAGCGGTAGGATTTTTAGGCAATTATCCGCACGATCCGAATCGTGATGCGGTTATGTATTTCCTGACGGAGATGTGGGCGAAATTGAAAAGAAGGGTGTCGGGAATTAAGTTTTATGTGATCGGGCGTGGTCCGACACAAGACATACTGGCAGCGGCGAGTGAGGACCGTGATATTATTGTAACTGGACAGGTGGATGATGTCCGAGAGTATTTAGAGAAGGTGAAGGTTTTTGTGTCGCCGATACGACTGGGCAAGGGATTCAGAGGAAAAACTCTGGAAGTAATGGCGATGGGAATTCCTGTGGTCAGCACGCGGCTGGGAGCGGAGGGGATGGCGGTGCAAGATAGAGACAATATTGTGCTGGCAGAAAATCCAGATGAGTTTATTAGGGCGACAGAGGAGCTTTTCCGGAACGGAGAGTTGTGCCGCAGGATTGGTTTGAATGGACGGCGGCTGGTGGAAGAAAACTATTCGTGGCAAAAAGGGGTGGAGATACTCGATAGCGTGCTGGAAAGGTTGATTTGACGCTAAAATCGTCCCGTGTTGTTCACAAGTCCATCAAGTTTTTCCATTGACTGATCTGCGTAGGGAATAGAGTTTTAGGCAGTCCTGGAGCCACTCTCGCATGTTTGCGACGAAGTCAGACCATCGCATCCCTAAGGCTTGCCCTCTGGCTGTATCGGCGTTGCCTTCCCCTATTTTCCCGCCAATAGGCGCTAAGTCCATCTGGCAGCGCACTGGGATGCGGCGAAGCAATTCGGGTTCTTGGGTAGAAACAAGCGCTGAAGCGGCAAGGCCGCCTTTCCTCAGAAGATCCAGGAAAGCAGTGCGGCCTCCGACTGTGTTTACCATGACTTCTTTTATGGGGGTAAGCCGCACAGCCTCAAGCTTTCCGGTGTGTTTGTTGGAAATGTTGTCGGAGCCGACATAACAGACCCCTTCTTCGGTCAGGGCCAACTGGAAAATCCTGGCATATATGCACTCGAGCTGTATGCCACGGTTGGTGAGACGATAGTGAGCTCTAAGTCCCCATGCCCCGAAATCGATATACTCGCATATTACCGGATCGTATCGTTTGGAGAAGTGTTCTTCGTAGCGCCGGACCGCATCTTCAAGCTTTGCGTGCATGCTGTTGCGGTCCAGGCTTCTTTCTTCAGCCTTGGCTGTGTGGATTGCGTCAGCCTTTAATAGGTGCTGTCTGAGTGCCTCCCGGTCGTCACCGGTTCCATAGCGATGCTTCAGCGTCTCAAGGCTCACCCGTATGTATTGCCTGCTGTAGTAAGGATCGGCTGAAAACAAGGAAAAAATCCACAAGAGTTCGTCAAGCCTGTGGTCGTCCTGCGGGTCCACGTCCATGAGTATGGGATGTACTTCTAAATCATCTCCGGTAACCTTGGAAAGGTCGGGAACGAAATACCCTTTGTTTGTAAGCGATATCCGGAATCCCCCGACTCCGCTACCACCCGTAACCGGTTTTACAAAGAAGCGGTTGGTATTCCATTCTCGAGAAAGTTCATCAACACTATCTAAAATAGTCGAAACCACCTGGGAAGTGCTCATCCGAGATGCAGGTGCTGATACGTACCGTGCCAGCAGGTTTTCTTGTCCCGCATCTTGCAGCATCTGGTAGGTCGCCCCCTTGTCGGAGAAGATGGATCCCGGTGCCGTGACACGACCGGGCAGCACAATTACTCCCATACGTTCAAGAATTTCCAGAACTTCAATGTTGTAAGCTCCAGAGTCAACACATTCACTTATTACCAGGGTAGACTTGGGGCTCTCATTCACAGCCTCCATCAGTTCTTCCTTTGTATTTACTAGGAGACAACGTGCCTCGACACCTGACCGTCCTATTTCATCCCGCAATACCCGAAAGGATTCAGGGCCGGTTGGAAGCCGGTCGTTCGAGGCATCAATCAAGACTATAGTTTCAGGGAGGTGGTTGACATTCGGGAGATCCAAAGCGTGTTTGGAAAGCTCTTCGTCTTCTTGCGCAAGCTTATTAAAGGAGGATATGAGTTCTGCTCCAAGCTTGCCTGGTTCGCCGTCGAACCCCAGAGCATGACGGTAGAACGGCGCTTCAGCTATCGGCCCCCCGTGGCCCAGGGCATACAATTCGATAAAACGTTCTTCGATGTCGTTGTTTTCCAATGGTAATTGTTTCATTCACTACCTCCATAAAAAGGAACCATTCTGCAGCGACCCTGAAGCGCCTTTACAAAAGTCGCAGCAGAGGACCCGAGTTGTTGCAAGTTGCTGTCAAGAATACTTTTATTCGCGTGTATCATGGCAATGCGGGCATCCTTACAGATTTCTGTCGCCTGGGATGGTAGATTGCCCAAGATACACCACTCATTGGGACTTTCCACGTCTCGGTAGTTCGTTCCACTTCGAACCCGCTTGATTGTGTCGTCAAACAGGATGTGTATGCCTGCTTCCAGATCGTGTTCGATACTGCAAGATGTCCCCCTCAAGTTATGGACAATCAAGTGGGCGCCTGCATAGGGGACCCGGTACCTTCTCCCCAACTGCGCGAGGAACTCTTGGGAAAACTCTTCTACAAGGCCCATGAACTGCATCACGTGCAGGACAGCCAAAGACACTTCTCCCCTATCTACTTGCAGCATCGACAAAAGCGTTGTTGATCCTTGAAACCTTGGATTTATCTCCAGCGCCAGCACCTCGTCGCCATCAAAGAGGAAATCCATGCCGAAAACCCCGAGAAAACCCTTGCTGCCCATATAAAGACCTATCTTCTCCATGATTGTGCAGGTTTCTTCTCGCACGGCTTCGTGAACTTTGCCTGCAGCTGCGAAATCATTTCCGCAATAGACTTCAGGCCGGTTAGTGCACCCGTGTGCGCCAACAATTTGAACTGACGGACAGGCAGCGAGTGCACGCAATCCTTCCCGGGTGCGCAGCACGACGCAATTCCCGTTTAAGGACGGTACCGGCATGTATTTGGATATTTTTACCCGTTGACCGGGGCCAAGGGCCTCTTTGGCCTTGTCGAAGTCGGCCTCGCTGCTAACAATGTAGGTGTTTTCCCCGGAAGAACCAACTGGGGGCTGAACTACAAATGGGCCGTCTGAGATGTCGCTTGCTTCAATAAAGTTTGTTTCATCCAACCGGCATACAAAAGTAGCTGGTGTCTTTACATCCAATCTGGAGAATAGTTCCAGTTGCCGCAACTTATCGTCAAACATATCCTTAAGCGCCAGGGAAGGTGCTAACACATGGAAGCGCCTGTCTTTTTCTAAAGCCGCAAGCGAACGATAACAGACAGTGTTGACGGGAGCCTTCACTTCGCCAATGAACGTTTCAATCTGTTTCCGGATCTCTCCTTCCCAGAGCTTTTCAAGGTTCTGGTTCCCCCAGTTTTCACGTCTTCCGAGGTCCTTTTCGACAGAAAATACTGAATCCTTTGGCCAGAAGTTAGGATATTCCTCACCAAAGTCGCAGCAGAACACCGCTTCTACGGGAACAAAGTCTGCCACCGTATATGCATCGATTCCCCTCTGCCCCACCCAAGCCCAGGTCCCCTGACACTTACTCAGGGCTTTCTTAAGTTGGTATAGATTCTCTATCATTGTTTATTCCCACCGGGAAAACCCATTTCGAGATATCCACAAGCCCCTCTTGCACCAACTTTGCCATGACTCGTGCGTGTTTGAAAGCTATTTTCCCGCCCATAAGCATTTGGAGATTGCCCCTGCTGTAAAGATACGATCGAACCCTGGTAGGACCAGTGAAGTAGTGGAACTCCTTTGTGAGCGCACCTGGGCGGGATGTATCTACCAGGCCCCGCTTTATTCGTTCCACAATAGTGTAGGCCGTCTCTTCATCGAAATACATTAGCAGCTCTTCGAAAACTTCTGCAAAACCGGATGAAAGCGAGAGGTATACCGCCAAGCAGCGCCCTGCATAAATTTTCTCCTGGAAGGGATAAAGATGCCCTAATTGGCGTTCGTAGTGAACCGCCAAACCTTCTTCTGCTTCCCTGTATCCTGCCGTACCCATGGAGAAAATTTCCCACGGCAGGCAAGAACCGTTGTGGATGCGGGCAGCGTGAACATCCACCTCATGTACCAGGAGACGACTTACCTCCTGAGGCGCAAAAAGAGCGTTCTTGTTCAAATGGATTCCGCGGGAAACACCATCTACCCACACTTCTGTCGCCATGGAAGGAACCAGCTTAATATCCATTGCAATACCGAGCTTTTTTAGACGATTCTCTATTAACCCCGCAAATTCCTTTGCCGTGCAGTTTTCTTCGGGAGGGGCAACATCCGACAGTTCCCTGAGAACCTCACGAGCCTGCCGAGCGTCTTCAGCAGTTGGAGCACCGAAGATTTCGATGGCAAACCGCGTAAATTTGTCACTGCCGACCGCAGCGAACATTCTCCTCGTAATGTCCAGTTCCCGCTGTTTCTCATGGTAGATTTCGACTACCTCTTCCGGAGCGTCAAATGACTCAAGCGGCAAAATCGGCTCAAAGTCAGCCCATTTTGAGGGAGAGTTTTTATACCTATACACAGGAGATTTTCCCCTGCGTGGAGAACGAGGGTACAGGAAGGCTTCTCTTTCCTCAAGTAAGTTTGCCGGCTTCACCAGCGAACCCAGGGTGAGCTGTTGCAGCAAGCGTTTAAGCTCAGTATCTACGGCGTTCATCGATTATTCTCTAAAAGTTGCCGGGCGCAACGCATGGGCGTAAAATAAAGAGGTTCCTCAGTTGAACTCCTCATTCGTCCTGGTAAACCCGGATTTCTTGAGTCGTATTAATTTAGCTTTTTGAAAAATGTGTTCCACAAGCACAGATGCGATAATGTTTTCAAAGGGTAAAAATGTTGCCTCGAGTGAAGCTCCCCGCCCTAAAGGGCGGGGGTTCTGCCTCACGGCAGTGCTTCGCGGCGGGGAGCAGACCGGTCAAATCCGTTATGAAAAATTCGGGCTAGCGTTGGTCAATAGGAATATATTGCTTCTTCTCCGGCCCTATGTAAATCTGGCGGGGGCGACCGAGTCTCCAGTTGGGATCATCGGAGCATTCCTTCCACTGCGCTATCCATCCGGGGAACCTGCCGATGGCGAACATAACCGTAAACATATTGGTAGGAATTCCCATGGCGCGCAGAACAATACCGCTGTAAAAGTCGACGTTCGGGTATAGATTATGGTCGATGAAATAATCATCTTTTAACGCGACTTCTTCGAGCTCCTTTGCCAAATCGAGCAAAGGATCGTCAAAGCTAAGCTTATCAAGTATCCTGTGACACATCTTTTTCATAATTCTGGCACGGGGATCATAGGCTTTGTATACACGGTGCCCGAAACCCATTAGCCGGAAAGGATCTTTTTTGTCTTTGGCTCTCGCAACCGCTCGCATGTAATTACCGCCGTCTTTTTGAATATCGGTAAGCATTTCGATTACGGCCTGGTTGGCGCCGCCGTGCAAAGGGCCCCAGAGGGCTGCGATACCGGCCGAAATCGCGGCGTAAAGATTGACCCTTCCGCTGCCCACAAGCCTTACGGCTGAAGTCGAACAGTTCTGTTCATGGTCGGCATGCAGAATCCAGAATACGTTTAACGCCTTTTCCAGGATATCATCAACCTGATAAGGCTTGACCGGTGTGTCAAACATCATGTTCAGAAAATTTGCACAATACTTCAGGTCAGGGCGGGGATAGACAACTTTGTGACCTCTCGATATCCTATAAGACATGGCCGCCATTGTTCGGACCTTGGAAAGAAGACGAATAACGGTGATGTTGATCTCCTCTTCAATGGTCTGTAGCTCAGGATAAAAGCTTCTTAAGGCATTGACCATGGATGAAAGAATACCCATTGGGTGAGAGCCCCTGGGAAAGTTCTGATAAAAAATCTGCATATCTTCATGCACCAGTGAATTGTCATTAAACAGAGCCGAAACATGATCGAGTTCCTCTCTGGTGGGCAGCCTTCCGTTAATTAAAAGATAGGCTGTTTCGATAAAGCTGGAATGCTCGGCCAGCTGTTCCACAGGAATCCCCCGATAACGAAGAATTCCCTTTTCACCATCCATAAAGGTGATGGAGCTTGTGCAGCTGCCCGTGTTGGCATATCCCGGATCGAGTGTAATCAACCCTGTTATCTGGCGAAGTTTTGAGATATCAATCCCCTTTTCTCCTTCAGATCCGACAATAATCGGGAATTCATATGTTTTTCCTTCATATACAATCTTTACATTCTCAGCCATATTTCATCCTTTTTAATAAAAAATTAAACAAAAATCGTGCTGCTTTTTCAGCACGAGGTTAACAGACCCGCAATTTTTTCTTCAAAATAAGTAGTGCCTGAAATAAAAGTCATGTTCAGCAAAATCCGAATATCGCCTGATCTTATAAAATGGCCGAAATTCTTTACCCTGTTAAATCATTCAAGATGATATCCGTATAGATTGGAAAGTCGCATTTTATTCAAAAAGCCGATTAAATATCAGGATAAATATTTAACAG
>JAUVVL010000123.1 GCA_030604635.1 Desulfobacteraceae bacterium | reverse complement strand
CGAGTTCTTCAAATAGGGTGCCAAAGCCCATATGGTGTTCTTTTTCATTCAAATAATTGATGAGCGCGTATCGTATAAAGCTAATCGTTGTAGCACAAACCTGGGATTGAAAACTATTGCTGGCATCTTTCCCCAGAGATAGAAGTTGCTTACTCTCTTTGAAGAAAACCTCGCATGCCCAGCGTTTGGTATATTTCTTGATAATCGTGGAAGCCTGAAGGCGAATATCGGTACTCAGGAAAGCCACCCATTTGGGTTCTTTTTGTTTTTCTTTCCTTTGATCACTGATTCTTCAGGTTCGTTATAACCTTTTACAAACACGATAACGATGGGTTCGTCACTGCCGGACATAGTTACCTTTACCCGTTTCAGGAGTAAACCGGTGCGCTGGCTTTTTCTAAATTCCTTTTTTACCTTCTGATACAGTGCTGAGGGTCGGTATTTTTTCCCCTTGTATTCATATAAAACCTTGCTGTCTTTCATCCGACAAATGACGTGGAGCTCTCTTTTGATATTTCGTATGGCCTGTATGAATGAAGGCCATGCGTACCAGCTGTCAAAAAGGACATATCCGGCTTGCAACCCATGAGATACCGCGCGTTCAATCATTCTCAAGGCCAGATCGAGTTTTGTGTAATGCACAGCTTCATGGCTCATCTGCCCGCTGATGCTCCGGGAATCGCCATTGTTAACTATGGGACTTTTATCATGGCGTCTGTTGCTGACCCAATACGAAAAGTCTAAAGGATAATACCCACTGCCCGTAAAAAGGCCAAGGCTGACAACACAAAACCCCAAAACGCCACGGCCAGTACTATGGTCATAAATATAAGAAACATTTTCCATGAGTTTGCCGCGCTTGGGAAGCACCGTGTCATCAATGATAAAATAGTTGTCTTCTATAGGCTCTTGGTTAAACTGAAGCTGGTTGCTTATCTCCACGATAACCTTATAAAGCAACGATCGCCAGCGGTATGCCCGGGTCTTAAATCTATAGAAGGTATCTTTGCCAGCGACAGACCATTGATGCCATTTTTTGTTGCAAAAGCTATTGACCGTCTTTAGCCGTAGAAGCGGGAGAACAAACAAGATCAATAAAATGTGAGAGGCTGGATAACCGTCTTTTTTGATTATGTTACTTTTGCAAAGCCATGTTTTGAATTTCAAAGAGAAAAAGGCACTGTCGATTTTGACATCAAAATTATTTTGACCGTTTCTCAGGTAATTTTCAATTTCACCTTTGAACTTTTTACATTTTGTGGTAATCATTTTGCTGGACTCCTTTTGTTGGTATTGTATTTAATTTCAGCGAATTAAACATACCACAAAATGGAGTCCAATACTACTTTTAATACTAGTAATTGCAGATAATTATGCCCACAAATCCCTGTTTTGGGGTGCGAAACTTGAGTTATCATTACAATCAAAGGTGCAGTCTATTTTAAACTCCGAGAATTTGGGAGTAGCTACTGCATTAAATCAGGGTGTTAGATTTGCTAAAGAAAATTGTTTTAGCTGGGCACTACTATTTGATCAGGATACAACACCGGAAAAAACAATGACTGAAGAGCTGTTATCCGTATATACTGATTTTCCTCATAAGGAAAAACTCGCAATAGTAGGTTCCAATTATTACAGCGCGTATAATCACCGCCCTTTATACAGTTCTATAGACAGTGGTTCTTGTAGATGGGTAGAAAATAAAACAATCATTACATCGGGCAGCCTGTTGTCACTGCGGGCATTTGACACAATAGGGCCTTTCAGGGATGGCTTCTTTATTGATCATGTAAATGATGAGTATTGCCTCAGGGCACGCGCAAAGGATATTATGTCATCATTACCAGTAAACCGATCATGGTACACCGTTTAGGCGAGGTTGAGATGCATCGTCTGCTTTGGAGAAAAACAGGCACATCAAATCACTCACCACTTCGGCGATATTATATGACGAGAAATCATATCCTTTTGGCAAAAGAGTATATTTTCAGTGAACCGTACTGGGTGCTTGTCACTTTATATTCTCGTATTAAATCGATAATTTTATTGATTTTTTTTGAGAAAGACAGAAGGACAAAACTTAGAAATGTGATTTTGGGAATCTGGCATGGTGTTTTAGGGAAAATAGGGAAATATGAAAGTTCGCATTAACTTAAATTATATTTTAGCGCTAACGCTCATCATTGCCCTTGCATTTCCTGTCAGAATCTGGTGGTCTTTTGGCCCATTTGCATCCTTTTCGCCCATGGATGTTGTTTTACTGATGGGCCTTGCGGGCTTGTTACTACATGCGCTTTCTACCGGGGTCATTCGGACAGGACGCGGATCGGTCGCCATCGCCTTGGCCGTTCCGGTGCTTTTTTGCTACTTCTCTTTTTTGTGGACGGTTAACCGGACTGAAACTTTGAAAGCGGCATTGACCTATACGGAGGCGCTGGCTGCATTCTTGATTACTATCACCCTTTTTAATAACTTCAAGTCGGAGACCATCGCCCGCCTACTGGGGATTTTCGTATTTCTAATCATCCTGACCGCTATTCTCTCGGAAGCGGGGTTTCCAGGCTTGGCCCAGCAAATTCCTCCTAATCTGGTGTCGGGAAGCCCGGATTATGCGGCTTTTGTCCTCTCGTATCATGCCCGGCTGAGTCATCCATTCATCGGCCTTTCGAACAACCTGGCGACAGTGCTTGCATTTTTTCCGATTGTGTTCGCGGCCTATGCGAAGGCCACTAAAAGAAATTCGTTCCACTGGCTTGCGATGCTTTGCATTTTGGCCGTCGTGTTGACACTTTCGCGCGGTGTTATTGGGGCGCTGGTTCTGGCATACGGTTTTTACGCACTAGGATATCGAGGTTCATTGAAGCGCCTCTGGAAGGGCGGGACGGCATTGGCCTTAATCGTGGCCGGTCTGTTTGCCTTCGTGATGTCTAATCCCCTGGTTGGGAAACACCTGGCAGATCGGTTGTTAATGATCAATATTAATTATAGGCTGGAGGTTTGGCGGGATGTTTTGGGGGAACTTGCAGATCGCCCTCTTTGGGGTTTCGGAGCGGGTGTTTCTCTATCGGAGGTAACTGGTTTTTTGCTACGAAGCACACACAACGCGTTTCTGGCACAATTATTTTACTTTGGCTTACCCGGTGGGCTTGTCGTAGCAGGCTCAATCCTACTTATTCCGATTCTGTTTGCATTGTGGCGCCTTTCGGATAATAAAGCGCGCTTTATGAGGCGCGCGACTATACTCTCCCTGGTAGGTCAGATGATTATTTTTTCTTGCCAGGCCTCTTTCGCCGGCTCGGTGCTCCGTGTCCTTTTCTACTTTTCGGTCGGGGCTGCAGTCATGCTGGTAAAGGCGTTGGAGCGCGAGGCGATTTTTGATTCTTCGGTTCCAGACGGTCGCGCAGCAGCTACATCCCCATGAGAGACATGCTTGACATCATCATCGTTAACTGGAACACTGGTCATCGGCTCCGGGATTGTCTTGAATCCATAGCTGCTGCCAATCGCCAAGGCTTTGACTTGAGGCGTGTCGTGGTGGTGGACAATGCCTCCACTGACGGTTCGGTGGAGGGCTTGGACGACCTCCCATTGCCGCTAACTATCATCAAAAATTCAACAAACCGGGGCTTTGCCGCAGCCTGCAATCAGGGCGCCACAGGTAGCGAGGCGGATTATCTCTTGTTTCTTAATCCCGACACAATTTTGTTCGAAAATTCACTTTCTATCCCGATAGATTTTATGGAACAGCCTGAAAATCAGCAGGCAGGTATATGTGGCATTCAACTTGTAGATGAAGAAGGGATTGTTGCCCGAACCTGTGCCCGTTTTCCACTCTTGCGGATGTTTTTCGTTAAAATGCTGGGGCTGGATAAACTTGCCCCATCTATTTTTCAGTCACATTTTCTGCTCAAGTGGGATCATGCTGATACTCGACAGGTGGACCATGTTATGGGCGCGTTTTTTTTTATTCGACGCTCCATATTCGAAAAGCTGGGCGGATTTGATGAACGTTTCTTTGTTTATTTAGAGGATGTCGACCTTTCTTTCCGTGTACGCCAGGCCGGCTGGTATACCTGCTATCTTGCTGAAGCGCAAGCTTACCATGAAGGAGGCGGAACTTCACAGCAGGTCAAAGCTTTGCGACTTTTTTACAGTTTGCGCAGTCGGATTCTTTATGGTTACAAGCACTTCAGCTGGTGGTCTGCGACTGCGCTGATGTTGGGTACGCTCCTGCTCGAACCTTTTGCACGATTAGTGCTTGCCGCACTTAATCGATCTCGTATCCAGGCTGAAGAGACACTGAAAGGTTACGCTATGTTATGGCGTGCAACGCCGGAGCTGTTTAGAAGCGTAATGGGTGGCGATAGGTAATGAAGATTCTTCTCCTCTCTCGTTACGGCCGTCTCGGTGCCAGCAGCCGGGTTCGGTTATACCAGTATTTGCCCTATCTAAAAACGCAGGGAATTGATGTCGCGGTAGCTCCTTTGCTCGGTGACGATTATATTCAGGGCCTTTACGCGGGTAGACGTAAGCATTTGAGCGCCATCTTTGGCGCTTATCTTCGACGGCTTGGTTATCTGTTCAAAAGCGGCAGCTTTGATCTGCTCTGGGTCGAAAAAGAAGTAATTCCATGGCTGCCGGCCTGGGGCGAAATGCTCCTTGCGTGTTTGGGCATTCCATACATTGTGGATTATGATGATGCCATATTTCACAATTACGATGCACATTCAAATATACTTGTTCGCAAATTACTCGGAAACAAAATAGATACTGTCATGCGCAATGCGGCGCTGGTAATTGCTGGCAATGAATACCTGATGGAACATGCCCGAAAAGCAGGGGCAAGGCGTGTAGAGTATCTTCCCACCGTGGTTGATCTGGATAGATATCGTGTCGGGGCATACCAGGAACACAGCGTATTTACAATTGGATGGATAGGCTCGCCTGTTACTGTGAAATATCTTAAAACGATACGCCCGGCACTTTCAGAATGGAATGAAAAAAATAATTCGCGTCTTGTCATTGTAGGCGCTGATTCATTTAAATTAGACGGCGTGAACGTAGAACATCATCCTTGGTCCCAGGATTCAGAGGTGTCGGAAATCCAGGGGTTTGACGTGGGAATCATGCCCCTGCAGGACAATTTGTGGGAGAGGGGGAAGTGCGGTTATAAGCTGATTCAGTACATGGCATGTGGAAAACCTGTCATAGCTTCTCCTGTAGGGGTGAATTCAAAGATTGTTGAGCACGGCGTAAACGGCTTTCTTGCAGGCTCGAAAAAAGAGTGGATAGATGCACTTGATTTTTTGTACGCAAATCCTGAAAAGAGGTATGAGATGGGGAAATCCGGCCGAAATAAGGTTGAAAAGGAATACTGCCTACAGGTAACGGCCCCTCGTTTATTGGCAATTTTAGAAAGTTTTATCATGATGAGGAATTGACAGATGTCTAAAGTTGTTGTCATGGGCAGTTTTGCTGGATCGCTTATAAATTTTCGCGGGCCTCTTCTGCGGGAGATGGTCGGAAGGGGGCATGAGGTTTTGGCGTGCGCGCCTGATGCATCGCCTGATCTTCAGGAAAATGGCGTTATGTATCGGAGTATCCCAATTGACAGGACGGGTCTGAATCCTGTCAGAGATATTTATACAATTTGCAGGCTGATTTCTCTATTTCGTGAAGTAAAGCCCGATGTAATTTTAGGCTATACAATCAAGCCGGTTATATACGGCTCAATCGCAGGACGGATAGCGGGTGTGCCGCGTATCTTTTCCATGATCACGGGCTTAGGCTACGCTTTTTCCGATGGCGGTCTAAAGGAGTGGTTAGTTGGCGCTGTTGTGCGATTCTTGTATAAATTGGGCATGGGCGCCGATAGACGGGTGTTTTTTCAAAACCCGGATGATCGGGATTTTTTCATAAAGCAAAACCTTATTCGCGATTTTGAGCAGTCAGCTTTGATAAACGGTTCTGGTGTGGATGTGGATTTTTTTCAGCCAGCATCTTTTCCGGAGAAAGTTTCGTTTCTTTTGATTGCCAGGCTGATCAAGGACAAGGGCATTTTGGAATATGTCAAGGCAGCCGGTATCCTGCATAAAGATTATCCTTTTGCACATTTCTTGCTTTGCGGTGATGGTATTAGCTGGGACAATCCAAGCCTCAATACATGGATTGACGAAGCCAATGTAAGACCAGTAACACATCTACTTGGGCGTTGGGATGATATGCCGTCTTTGCAGGCAGCACTTGATATCGCTTCTTCTTCTTCTTCCTGGGGCGAGTCATTTCCTAACGTCGTGGGTGAAGCAATGGCCTGTGGTGTCCCCTGTGTGGTGACGGATGTCGGTGACTCTGCATTGATTGTCGGTGAAACCGGAAGGTCAGTTTCCCCTCGAAACCCGGAGGGCTTGGCGCAGGGGTGGCGCGAGTTTATCAATATGGGTGCAGAAGGCAGGAAGCGGCTGGGAGCCTTGGCACGCCAGCGCATTGATGAGCACTTTAGTTTGGATACTGTTGCAAAAAAATACGAATCACTTTATGAGAGCGTTGTACCATGAAAGCCTTTCTGCGCTTGTTTGCGCGGACCTTTGCGGGAGTGGACTGAGGGATTTTTGGATGAAAAGTGCTTTTGAGAATAAGGATTTTTTTTAACCCCCCACGTGTCTATTCGGCAAAAGAGGCTTGAACATCTCACTGGAAAGCGTAATTGGAAATATTATTTATAGAATGTGCTGATGTTTTAGGCATGGTTTGAAAATGAGTAGAGTAAATAAAAAAACAATTATTGTAATAGGTAACTTTGCAGACTCGCTCATAAAGTTTAGAGGCCCTATGCTTCAGGAGATGGTTAAGAGAGACCATCAGGTTGTGGCATGTGCGCCTGAGGCATCAGTTGAAATACAAAATGCCCTTCATGCAATGGGTGTGGAATATCGGAATGTACCCATTGAACGGGCAGGATTAAACCCGATTAAAGATATTCAGACCATTTACAGGCTCGTTGATCTCTTTCGAAAGATTAAGCCTGATATTTTTTTTGGATATACCGTTAAGCCTGTGATCTACGGTTCGCTTGCGGCAAGGCTGGCTGGCATGCCTCAGATTTTTTCAATGATTGAAGGTTTGGGTTATGCCTTTACAGGAGAATTGTCATCCCGTTTATTTTTAAGATCTATTATTATATTGTTTTATCGCCTTAGCGTTAAAATGAACAAAAATGTTTTTTTTCTTAATCCTGACGATATTAATTTGTTTGCGCAACTCGGCATCCTGAAAAATCAAGAACAGGCCGTTTTGATCAATGGGGCCGGCGTGGATCTGAATTTTTACTCTCCCGCTCCTTTTCCTGATAAATTATCTTTCTTGCTGATCGCGCGATTGTTAAAGGACAAAGGTATCAGGGAATATGCTGAAGCAGCGCGCATCATCAAGCGCAAGTATCCCTATGTTGTTTTCCGCCTCGTGGGATGGATCGATGATAATCCAGCCTCTATTTCTAAAGATGAACTGCAATTCTGGGTAAGAGAGGGAACCATTGAGTATCTTGGGAAACTATCGGATGTTCGTCCGGCGATAGCGGCATCTTCTGTTTACGTGTTACCTTCTTACCGCGAAGGCACTCCACGGACAGTTTTGGAGGCGATGTCAATGGGCCGCCCTGTGATTACAACCGATGCACCCGGATGCCGGGAAACTGTCCGAGAGGGGCGGAACGGGTTTCTCATCCCGGTGAGAGATGTGACAGCGTTGGTAAAGGCCATGAAGAGGTTTATTGAAGAGCCTGAGCTTATCGCCAAAATAGGGCAACAGAGCCGGCAAGTTGCTGTAGAAAAATATGATGTGAGAAAGGTGAACGCAGTTATTTTAGAAACAATGGGCTTGTAATCCGCAGATTACGCAAATGAACGCAGATTAAGAAATTTTGAATTAATGAAAAGAATTTTTGATGTTGCTTTGGCTATTCCGGCTTATTTTGTACTTTCGCCGCTGATAGTCATCATTATGGTACTTATACGCTTGACAATGGAGAAGCCCATCTTTTTCAAGCAAGTACGCCCAGGATTGCATGGTAAACCTTTCATTAACTATAAGTTTCGTACAATGAACAACACTTATGATGAGAATGGTTGTCTGCTGCCGGATTCGTGCCGGTTGATCCGATTGGGGAAATTTTTAAGGGCTACTTCTCTGGATGAATTGCCAGAGTTATTTAACGTGCTCAAAGGTGATATGAGCTTGGTAGGACCACGGCCTTTGCTAATGCGGTATTTGAATCGTTACACACCTGAACAATCGAGGCGCCATGAGGTCAAGCGTTTACTATGATCAACAGGATAGTTTGCTATGGTTGCATCAACTAATATTAGTGAGCTGATTCGTATCGGCGAATCGCTGACAGTTGAATATAAATCCTCATTCGACCGTGAATCGATTGAAACACTCGTGGCTTTTGCCAATGCCAAGGGAGGAACCGTGCTGGTAGGTGTTGCGGATGACGGTGCTGTCCGGGGGGTAACCCTGGGCAAGGAAACGCTCAATGAATGGCTGGGGCAGGTGAAATCTTCGACGAGCCCCTCTATTATTCCGGATATCGAAGCATTCGATATCGATGGCCGAACCGTTGTCGCCATACGCATCGGTGAATACCCGATTAAACCGATCAATACCAGGGGGAAGTATTTTAAGCGGTTCGCCAGTTCCAATCATCAGCTCAGTTTGAATGAAATAACCGATCTATACATGCAGTCGTTACAACTCTCCTGGGATGCCTACGAAGCTCCCCGGGAAGATCTTAATTCCCTGTCTGTGAGCAAGATTGAACAATTTATCGATCAGGTCAATCAGTGCGACCGTTTCACCTTGGACAAATCTCCGCTGCTGGCCCTTGAAAAGCTCAAGTATGTTGTCAATAACCGTCCGACCTGGGCGGCCATGCTCCTGTTTGCCAATAACCCGCTGCGTCATCATATTCATATAGGTCGCTTAAAAACTCCAACCATAATTATAGATGATCGCCAGATTACGGATACCCTGTTTGAGGCCGTTGAGCAGGCGATGAAGTTTCTTATCTCACATATCAGCGTGGCGTTCGAGTTTGATGGCAGCCTGCAGCGCAAGGAGCGATTTGCTTACCCTTTACCCGCACTCCGCGAAGCCCTGTTAAATGCTGTTGTGCATCGGGACTACGCCAACTCTTCTGATATTCAAATTAAGATTTTTGATGACCGGATCACTATTTTTAGCCCGGGGAAACTCTATGGTGGTCTCACCATCGAAGAAATCAAAACTGATTTTTATCAGTCGCATATCCGTAACAAGTTAATCGCTGAAGCGTTTTATCTGACAAAAAATATTGAAAAATATGGCAGTGGATTTATCCGTATTCGTAAGGAGCTTGAAGCATACCCGGAGGTTAGTTTTGATGTGGAGGAGGTTGGCGGTGGTATCCTGGTGACTTTCAGCACCCTCGCGTCGATAAGTGAGGGAGTAAGTGAGGGAGTAAGTGAGGGAGTAAGCAGCTTGCTTGTTTGCATTAGAAATAAACCCGGCTTGAGAATACCAGAGCTTTCCGAACAGCTTCATGTTCCGGCAAAGACCATAGAACGGTGGATTAAAAAACTACGGGACGAAAACAAGATTATTTTTAAGGGCGCCCCTAAGACCGGTGGCTATTTTATTAACGAGGGAAATTGATAGATGATCCGCAGACCCGCCTGCCATAGCTTATAATAATTCAGTTAGCGGTCGATGAACTCAGTGAACAACACCGCTGGGTCTCCCTTGGTATGGAGTACAGGCATAGCGGGCAGGTTACCTCAGTACGATGGGTTCCACCTACCCTGGTACCATTTTCCGAAGCTACAGGGCAGGCGGGGCAGGCCCAGTACCATCTTCTGGAGCTACCCCAGTACGATAGTAAACTACCTACGGGGCAGGCGGGGCACCGCGTTGCGGCATCTTCGACCCCGAATAGCGGGATCTACGCTTCGCTTCGACAGGCGGGGCAGGCGCAGATTAACGCAGATTAAAATATTTCACGAAAGAGCGCAAAGATGAAAAACATATGAGGAACATGTCTTTTTGTAAATCACGTAAAAATTTTATCAAACGGTTTTTTGATCTGACGGCCACTGTTCCTTCTGTGATTATTTTATCACCTGTTCTTGTTCTTATTGGAATTCGGGTGCGTCTTAAGATCGGCTCGCCGGCGCTTTTCCGGCAGGTGCGGCCGGGGTTGCGCGGCAGGTCTTTTACCATCTATAAATTTCGAACCATGACGGATGAACGGGGTGAGAATGGGAATCTGCTGCCGGATGGGGAGCGGTTGACTTCCCTGGGGAGGTTTTTACGGAAGACCAGCATGGATGAGCTGCCTGAGCTGTTCAATGTTCTAAAAGGTGATATGAGCTTGGTAGGACCACGGCCTTTGCTAATGCGGTATTTGAATCGTTACACACCTGAACAATCGAGGCGCCATGAGGTGAAACCCGGCATAACCGGATGGGCTCAAGTCAATGGCCGCAATGCAATAACCTGGGAGCAAAAGTTCGAATATGACGTTTGGTACGTAGACAATCAGTCGCTTCGGCTTGACATGAAAATCATCGCCCTGACCATATGGAAAATTCTTAAACGCGAAGGAATCAGCCAGCCAGGACACGCCACGGCTGAAGAATTTATGGGATTAAATGGCCGCAAAAAGGCGCAAAAAGCGCAAGATGGTTTTAAAAGATGAAAGATAAAGATGACATTTTTGCTTTGGTTGATCTCAT
>JAUVVL010000311.1 GCA_030604635.1 Desulfobacteraceae bacterium | reverse complement strand
TGCGGCCACATAATGCCCTTGTGTGAGGAAGTGTAACTATGAATGATCGATTCAAGGACTGGCAACCGCCTGAAATTGAGGATGGCAAGCCAACCAAATACAATTGGGTCGTCCAGCATAAAGATAATTTCAAACTGGGTTATAAGACTGACATAGGAGCTTTTACCTATATCAACGCCCAATATGGTGTAATAATCGAAGATTTTGTGCAGATAGGCTCTCATTGTTCCATCTACTCGATTTCTACCATAGATAATAAAGAAGGCCAGGTTAAGTTGAAAATGAACTGCAAGATAGGAAGTCACAGCGTTATAATGCTGGGAGTAACGATTGGAGAGAATTCAATAGTTGGAGCTCATAGTTTTGTTAATTGTGACATCCCAGATAATGTTACAGCAGTTGGTGTCCCAGCCAAAGTGATTAAAAAAAGATCGCTTTCGAAGATGTGCAAAGACTTTAATACTAACAATTGCACAGCAGATTTAAAAAAAATCTATAAATCCATTACCCATTTCAGCTCAAGGCTGTTTTGGGTAAATTAAAATATGTATAGGTGATTAAAATCAATTCAAAGGGACCCTTGAAAATCTCACCAAATTTCCAAATTTATAAATTCTGTAAAATTTTCAAAAAACGAGGCGAAACTTAGTCAAAACATAGCAATTCACGTTGCCAATAACTGCCAATGTTAAACATCTCAATACAGGTCTCGAGACCTTGAGAAAAAACCCTCTTTCACCCAATCTCTACGCCTGCCCCGTGGAATGCGCAGCCTATTCCTTTGGGGTCAGGTTCAAATTTTAATCCGCGAAATACTCAATGTATTCCTGTCTGTCCCGTAGGTCCGGGAGATCGTACCGGGATGGTTAAAACTCTCGCCTTCTTTGATCTTTGATAAAATTGAACATTTTTAAAAGGTCTCGTCTTGATAGACTTGATAACGATGGGTTTTTGTTGACTTTCCGGATGGCGAAAAAATTTAAGACAGATATGGTAAAAGATCCTAAAAACAAAAGGGTTTTATTAATTTCGTTTCTGCTTGGACTCGCATGTACTGCCTTAACAGTTTTTTTTAATGACCATATTGGAAATGATAATAGTGTATATTACACACGAATGGCACACGAGTTCATAGAAGGAAATTATGAGTATGCTTTTTTTCACTCTATGCCTCCGCTGACACCTACCTTAGCCGGCCTTGTCGGCAAACTAGGGTTTAGTGCATGGATGTCAATGAAGCTTGTTTCGTGTCTATTTTTTCTTGCGAGTATCTATTGGGTATATCGTCTGGCCTGTTTAAGGTTGTCTCCTGAAAAAGCCCAATGGTGTAGTCTTCTTTTTGTCGCCTGTTCCAGATTATTACGGTATGGTATGGCTGGTCAACTTGATTCAGCAAAGATTTTTTTATTAATTTTTGTTTTTGAACGGGCCATAAACTTTATTCAATCCAAAAGATGGACTCTTCTTTTTCAAGCATCTATCGGATCGGCTTTATTAGGACTCTGTCGAAATGAAGGAGTCGGGTATCTACCGTTAATATGCATTTTCATTTTCTTTAGTGAGTGGATCTTTCCAACTAAAAAGATCTCTGTTTGGCAAAAGCTTATTAAAGGAGTAGGACAGAACGTTTTGGTCTTGTCGATATGTCTTTTGATATGGAGTCCATGGATGGTTTATGAGTATCGCATCACTGGTTACCCCGTTTTAGGATCAAAACAGATCCCTGTATTACAGAAAGTTCTTCCTTTTTTGAATATAGAAGGAAGTCCTTACACTAAGGCCGGTAATACACATAATAGAGAAATAAAATACAAAAAAAAAGATACAACCTATTTGAATCTCATTAATAACGCAGACCTAGAGAAGAACAAAGCTCTAAATACTCTATTAAAAAAAAAAAATAAAAAACCTAAATCGCACAGTGTGCATAGTAAAATAGTTGAAACAGTAAAAGGTATATACCCGCCTTATATTTTTTTGGTGATCTTAGGGGTCTGGAGTCTGTTTAAATCTAAAGGGTGGACACGAATAGATTCTCTATTTGCAGCTGTATTTATATATAATATTCTTCTTCAGTGGGTTTTAGTTCCAAATGTTATTAAGCGTTTAGTTGCCCCAACAATTCCATTTTATTTCCCCTGGTTTATAATCGGATTTGATGTAGCCAAACGCTATTGTAAAGAAAAACTAACATTAAAAAATATTAAAAATGCCCGTGTAGTTGGCTATTGTATCTTGTGTTTAGTGGTTGTAATTATGCTTTGGGATGGGATGAGCAGTACACGTAAATCATTGCGGGGTAAAGATAAAACAAATAAGCAAATTGCTTTGTGGATTAGAGAACACCGAGAACAACTGGATTTTAATAAAACTGAACCATTAAAATCTACCATATATCCAGTTGGTTACCATAATGGACGACAACCAGTTATTGTTTCATTAATACCTCAGATAGTTACTTGGGCTGAAGCTGACTTAGTACAAATTTTTGAATTGAGAGGACAGAAAATTTTGAATTCTTTTAGAGAACACAATGTCGATTTGCTAATTGTCGAAAATAAATTTAAGAAAATATTTCCTAATTTTCACCCAACCCCCCCTCATTTTAAGCTCATATCTAACAAATGGGAAGATAGAGGAATTCTTATTTATTCATTTTCTCCTTTAACAATTCAGGCTGATAGGTTAAAAACGAGTTTAAATGATCTACCAAAATTAAACGGCTTGCAATGTTTCCTAAATAAAATATAAATAGTTATTGAATTGGGGCCATATTTCAGCGGAAACCAATTGCCAGAAGTCTTTAATAACTGGTCATGAGCGCCAATAACATGGGCTTTTTTTAAAATCCGGAAGACCGCCAATTTTTTGTAGCATCAAGAATCCTTCCTGCAGTCGCGGAATCGCAGAGGAAAAAATGATATGCACAGAGTCAATAGCATTATCCTATAATCAAAGGGTCTGTGAACTCTAAGATGCTTGTCTGAGAGAATTAATAAGCATTAGTCGCGATATTACACATCTTTTCAATTTGAATAAGAATGGAAAATAAATCATAGGCTCTAGGTTTATGAAACGATTTCTCGATTTGCTAATCAGTATCCCTGCATACTTAGCCTTATTACCGTTGATATGCTGTATTGGCTTTTTCGTTCGGCTAATGATGGGCAAGGGTATCTTTTTTAAACAGCTACGCCCTGGATTACACGGTCGTCCCTTTACAATTTACAAATTTCGAACGATGAAAAAGGTATTCGATAAGAACGGAAATCTTTTACCGGATGCCGAGCGCTTAACGCGACTTGGTATGTTTTTAAGGTCAACTTCGCTGGATGAATTGCCGGAGATCCTCAATGTCATTAAAGGGGATATGAGTATTGTTGGACCGCGCCCTTTACTTGCACAATCCCTGGATCTATATACCCCTGAACAGTACCGCCGACATGAAGTTAAACCCGGCATAACAGGATGGGCTCAAGTCAATGGCCGCAATGCAATAACCTGGGAGCAAAAGTTCGAATATGACGTCTGGTATGTAGACAATCAGTCTCTACGCCTTGACCTGAAAATCATCGCTCTGACCATATGGAAAATTCTCAAACGAGAAGGAATTAGCCAGCCAGGACACGCCACGGCTGAAGAATTTATGGGATTAAATGGCCGCAAAAAGGCGCAAAAAGCGCAAGATGGTTTTAAAAGATGAAAGATAAAGATGACATTTTTGCTTTGGTTGATCTCAT
>JAUVVL010000015.1 GCA_030604635.1 Desulfobacteraceae bacterium | reverse complement strand
ATTGCAGCCACATCGATCATTGGAACGGTTATTCCGCAGAACGAAAATCCTGCCACATATTTTCGAGCATACGGGGAGTTTTTTTACAAACTTTTTAATGCGCTTGAAATTTTTGATATGTACCATTCCTGGTGGTTTCAGTTTCTGATTCTTATGCTGACCATAAATATCTTTGTCTGTTCAATCGACCGCCTATCAGCCACCTGGAAGATAGTATTTGTCAAAAATCCTTCGTTTAACCTTTCAAGGTTCAGGAAGTTTACCGATAAAGAAGAATTTGTCGACAAGCGCAACTTCGAAGACCTGAAAAAAATATATAAACCGTTTATTGCAAGGCTCTTTGGATATACCAGAGTTGAACCGACAGACAAGGGATTCTGCATCTTTGCCGAAAAATGGCGCTGGACCCGTTTCGGGGTTTACACGGTACATCTGAGTGTAATCTTCCTCCTGCTCGGTGGTTTGATCGGTTCGCTTTTCGGTTTTGAAGGGTTCGTCAATATCCCGGAGGGAGAAATTATTAACAGCATCCGGATTAGAAACACCGGCAAAATCCAGAACCTCGATTTTGAAATCAAGTGCGAGGATTTTAATATCAGTTTTTATGATAACGGGGCGCCCAAAGAATACCGGTCCAGTTTAACCGTCATTGAACAAGGCAAGCCGGTATTAAAAAAGGACATCATCGTAAATTATCCCCTTCGTTATAAGGGAATCAATATATTTCAATCCAGCTACGGCAAGATGCCTTCAAATCTTCCTTCAAAAAAGAAGGTTATGGCGAAAGACCCACCGGAAGAAATAACATTAAATTTTGCCATCAAAGAATCGGGGATAGCATACCGGATAAAGATCGTTATCGGTAAGCCGGTGGATGTTCCTGAAGGTTTTGGTAAATTCGTCATCGTTGAATACAGAAAATCTGCCGAATTTATGGGCCAGAACATCGGCGAAGCCTATGTGGGAATTCTCACGCCCAAGGACGGAAATCCTGTTGAAGTCCTGCTTCCTTTACATTTTCCGAACTTTGACAAGATGAGAAGGGGTGCTGTGGTTATTTCTGTAGAAGAGCAAAAGGGAAAAGAGTTTAACCCCGGGGAAAACACCGGTCAGCGATATTATACCGGTCTCCAGGTAACAAAAGACCCCGGCGTCTGGGTTGTTTATACAGGATTTATCGTTATGATCGTCGGGTGTTTCATCACTTTTTTCATGTCTCATCAAAGGCTTTGTGTTGAAGTAATCAAAAGCGGGGGAAAAAGCAGGGTTATAGTTACCGGCAGAGCAAACAAAAACAAACTTGGAATGCAAAACCGGATAAAGATAATTTCAGAAAACCTTTCCAAGCTGTAACATATAGCAAAGGTCTCAGTTCATCATGCCTAAAGTGATCTAACCTGTCGAGAGCCTCAGGTCGAACGAAGTGCCTAAAAATAAGGATGCAAGCTTTAATAATATAAAAATATTGAGGGTAAAATAGCATCCAATCTTCAATTATCATGGAGATAGATTATGGACAGTTCAGCTTTTTTGTCGATTACTACATTCATTTACGGGTTGGCGTCAATTTTATATATCGCCTCCTGGATTTTCAAAAAGCCTTTTCCAGGTAAACTGGCTACGTGGACCGCTTTAGCCGGTGTCGCAGGCAACACGACAGGCATTATCATGCGTTGGGTGGAATCTTATCGGCTCGGCATCGGTCATGCCCCGCTTTCAAACATGTATGAATCTCTGGTCTTCTTTGCCTGGACTATTGTTATTATTTACCTTGTACTCGAGCGCAGGTACAAAAATGCTATCATGGGCGCTTTTGCCACTCCCATGGCCTTTCTGGCCATGGCCTATGCATCCCTGTCTCCTAATATCAGTGATCGCATTCAGCCTCTTATCCCGGCATTGAAAAGCAATTGGCTGATAGCCCACGTTATTACATGTTTTTTCGGATATGCCGCCTTTGCAATAGCTTTCGGCATAAGCTTGATGTTTCTTTTTAAGCAAAGAGATGCAGAAGGTAAAAGTAAGTTACTTGCTCATTTCCCAAAATCTCGTGTCCTGGATGAGTTGACCCATCAGATGGTGATTTTCGGATTTCTTTTTCTGTCTATAGGGATAATAACCGGGGCAGTATGGGCCAATTCAGCCTGGGGAACTTACTGGTCATGGGATCCAAAAGAGACCTGGTCTTTGATCACCTGGTTTATATATGCTAGCCTGTTACATGCCAGGATGATGCGGGGATGGCACGGCAAGCGGATTGCCTATCTTTCCATCATAGGATTTATGGCGGTTATTTTTACATATTTCGGAGTTAATTACCTGCCAGGCCTTCACAGTTACGCGTCAGGATAAAACAACTTCACAATAACCCACAACTATAGATAGTGCTTGACCTATAGTCCATGCACTAAGTAAAGGAGAGACCTTCGATGAGACCGAGGATAGACATAGACACCCTTTTGGACCAGCTTCCCTATCGCAGAAAAAAAGAAGAAGGGAAGAAGACCCAAGTGGACTGGAAGGCGGAGTGGGAGAGGTTCGACGCCAAAAAACTTTTTGAGTTTGACCTTTCCGGCATCCCGTCAGAAGAATTAAGCGCCATACGGGAGCGTGAAGAGGCCATCATGGACGGCAACCACGCGGCTCTATCGGTTCTCACCCGGCTTGTGGACGGTCTTTGCGGCTATCCTATTACGCCTTCCACACCAATTGCCGAAGAATTTGCCAGGGTCTCCTCCCAGGGTCAGAAGAACCTGTTCGGCACCGAACTGATGTATTTTCAGCCCAGTGACGAGCTTTCCGCCATTGCAGCGGTGGAGGCTATGGCATCCCAGGGCGGCCGCTACGTGGACAACTCCTCTTCCCAGGGTCTGGTTTTAAAGACCAAGAACCTTTTTTCAGTGGCCGGCAAGCGCCTGCCGGTGGTAATGACGATCATGGCCCGTGAGATAAACAAGGGTTCATTAAGCATTCACTGCGGTCACAACGATTTCTACGGTGTTCGCAACACCGGGTGGGCCCAGCTGGTTGCCGGGAACAACCAGGAGCTTCACGATCTTTTGCCCATTGCCTTTAAAACAGCGGAGTTGCGCCAGGTGATGCTTCCGTGCATGGTCATCGGCGACGGGTTCATCAAATCACACGCTCTGGAAAACGTAGAGCAGCTTTCAGGCGCTTTTCTCAAGTATTTTGTCGGGCCCCCGAATAGATTCTACCAGCCCGATTTCGAGCAAAGGACCCTCACCGGCACTTTTACCGACGTGGATCTCACCATGGAAGGCCAGGTGGCACAGGATCTTGCTTACCGTTTTGTCAAAAGGGGGCTTATCGCCGCCATGAACGTGATGAACAAGATCATGGGCACCGATCTTAAGGCCGTGGAGTGCTACCGCACCGAAGATGCCGAAATGGTCATCGTGATTTTGGGATCGGCGGCCGGAGTTCTCAAGGATGTGGTCGATTACTACCGGGAAGTGAAGGGTCTTAAGGTGGGAGTGGTGCGGCCGGTGCTTTTCAACCCGCCCTGCTACCAGGAGCTTGCCTACGGAGTTCGCAACGCCAAAGTGATCACCGTCCTGGAGCGGGCCGGCATGGCCCACAACCAGCTCCTTTTAGCTGATATACAGGCCGCTCTACAGGTCTCTCTCAGGGCTGGTCGTGAAGGCAGAGAAGAGCACAGAATTTACGGCCGTCAAGACATGCCCACCCTTTTGCACGGGGTGTATGGTCTGGGAAGCAAGGACTTTAACAAATACGATGCTGCATCTGTTGTGGAAAACATGTGGGCATGTTTCCAAGAAAAGACACGGGATCATTTCCTCCGGGATTTTTTTGTGGGCATTGAAGGTCCCTATACTCTTGAGCCTGAACCGCTTCCGGAATACACGGATCGTGAGCTGGCCATGACATTTATCGGTATCGGCGCAGAAGGCGTCAAGACTGCCCTTGAAACCGCGGCGGTCATCTATGCCGAAGGGGGTGGCAACGGCAAAAGATACATCCAGTCAGGGGCGCGTTACGGCGCGGCCAGGAAGGGCGCTCCGGTCTTTATGAATCTTCGCATCAGCTCTTATCCGATACGCAATGCCTCGGAACTCACCGAGTACGAGGTTTTGGCCTTTTTCAACGACAAATTTCTTTCCGGTGAGATTTTGCGCGATTATGTGGGTGGACTTAAAGAGAACGGACTTCTGGTGGTTAACAGTCCCAGAACTTCGGATAAACTCATCAAGTCGTTTTCGCCCGAAATGCGCGAGCTTATTACGGAAAAAAAGATCAAAGTAATTGCACTGGACGCCACCCGTGAGGCCTTGAACCACCTTAAGCGTAACCTGCCCGGTGCAATGCTGCTGGGCCTTATCAATGGTGAAACAGGGATACTTTCAGCTGATGCCTTTGAAAAGAAGTTTCAAAGCATCCTTGAAGAAAAGCTGGGGGCCAAAAAGGGTCGTGGGATTGTCGAGTCCAACGTCGCGCTTTTAAAAGAAGGGGCGCGGCTGGCCTCTTTAACTTCGGATCAGGCACTTACAACAATTGCCGAGGTTTCAGGCGGCCGGAGCCCGGCAGAAGCGGCCAGGCCCGAAGATTTCGGGAAAGGGCCGGGAACCGCCGGTCTTCGCATTAAACTTTCTAAAAAAGATGAGTTGGGAACAATCAAGCCGGTTAATCTGATGGAAAATTATCAGGAGCAATTTAACCGGGAAATGGTTGGGCCGATTATGGAGGGGAAAAAGGTCTCCTGGGACAGGTTCTTGCCTGTAGTGCCTGCCGCTACCAGCAGATTCCGGGACATGAGCTATATCGGGACCCAGATTCCTGTCTGGGATGCAAAAAAATGTATTGCCTGCGGCATGTGTGCTGCTTCGTGCCCTGATTCTGCGATCTACTCTACCATAACAGACAAGGCCATTCCAGAAGGCGCAGCCCGTTATTTCAAGGTGTTCAAAAAATCTCCCAAAGGTATCCCCTGGGAGCAATGCGCCATGAACATCAACGTAATTGATGCTGCTTGCAAGGGCTGCGGGGTCTGTGCCCAGGTCTGCCCTGTGGATGCTTTCTCCATGGCCGGCAAGGCAAGTGTGCTCGAAACAGATTTTCTACCCGAAAAATACCAGGATCTTGACAACACCTACGATGCGGCCCGCTATGTGGAGCGCATGGCTCTTAACCACCAGGTGCTCTTTGTCTTTTCCAAACTCTATCCGGGCAAGCACACCCTTTGTCCCGGCTGCGGTGAAGGAACAATTAACCTTCTGACCTTTTTTGCTTTAGAAAGCCTGCGCAACAGTCCCAAAGGGATCGAGACCTTCTACCAGGGAATCAAGGTTCTTTCGGATATAAACAGGCAGGCAATCGATCATATGATTGACCGCGGATTCACTATTTATACCATCAATTCCACCGGCTGCAACCAGGTCTCGGAACTGGTCAATCCCTTTAACACGCGGATTTACCAGTCGGGTCACTACGGCTTTGGAACTGCTTCGGCCGCGGCTCTGGGGGCCAAATTCAGCCTGGACCAGGCATATGAAAACAATTTTAACGATGTTTTGACCAAGATCATTGTCTTTGCAGGAGACGGAGCTATCTATGATATAGGTAACGGCCCCTTCAATTATGCCCTGGGCGAGAACTTCGACATCACGTGGGTGATATACAACAACGAGGGATACATGAACACCGGCGCTCAGAAGTCAGGAGCCACCCGCTTCGGGTGCGACCGGTCCACATCGCCCATAGGAAACAAATATGCGGGAAAAACAACCCTGCATCGGCGTATCGTCAGTCAGGCCACGGCAATTTCACACGTCTATTCAGCAAAACTCACCGTGGACAACCCGTTTTATGCCATCAGGATATTAAAGGAGGCCATTGCATATTGCGGCCCGTCGGTGGTGGAGTTTTTCTCATACTGCTCACAGGGCCACCAGAGCCATGATTGGGCAGGTCCCTTAATCTCAAGGATGATGAATGAGTCGAGGAAATGGCAGATACAGGTAAGAAGGCCGTTCCAAAAATTAGATATTTCGGCCAACCCGGACCCCGATAAAACATATCCAAGCAAAGGAAAATCTTTTAAAAAGGGAATAAAAAGGGAGCCGGCCACTTTCTACGATGTGGTCAGTATGCTTGGCCAGTACAACAGGCATATCAAGGCCCAGGAAGGGGATGTGATCCCTGAGCTTGTCCATGTGAACGAGACGGTATCCCTTTTTAGATGGTTCAGAAACCAGTATCTGGCCGGCTATCGGGATACCATGCCGACTGAAGAGTATGTAGACCGCATTGTAACTGAGCGCTACAGACTCTAGCTATAATGGTGTAAATTTAATGCTTGACCGATAACTCTGTTTTTTCGGTTAAAAATGATGGTTTCGTAAAAAGTCTATTGCGAGTCAGTCAAAAATAATTCTAACATATTTTGACAGGAAATTCAAAATGACTAAGAAATGGGTGTATCTCTTTGACGAAGTTGAACAGGCCGAAGAGTATGTCGGCAATGAGTGGGAAAATGTGCGGGGACTATTAGGCGGCAAGGGGGCCAACCTGGCGGAAATGGTGCGCATCGGTGTACCGGTGCCCCCCTGCTTCACCGTGACTACAGAGGCCTGCAACGCCTACCTTGCTTCGGGCGAAATCTTTCCGGAGGGGCTTAGAGAACAGATTGAGAAAGCGATGAAGACTGTCGAAGCCGCCACCGGCAAGAAATTTGGCGACAAGAAGAACCCACTGCTGGTTTCATGCCGCAGCGGCGGTAAGTTTTCCATGCCCGGCATGATGGACACCGTGCTCAACATCGGCTTGAATGACGAAACAGCCAAGGGCATGATAGAATTGACCGGTGATGAACGCTTTGTTTTTGATTCATATCGCCGTCTGGTGCAGATGTTTGGCAGCGTTGTGATTGGCGCACCTGATGAGGCCTTTGAGGAGGTCATTACCGAAGCCAGGCTTAAAGCAGGTGTTAAAACCGACACTGAATTATCGGCCGATGCCTGGAAGGATGTGACCAATAAATTTAAAGCTATTTTCAGACGTTATGCCAACCGTAATTTTCCGACCGATCCAAATGAGCAACTGAACCTGGCTACGGAGGCTGTTTTCAAGAGCTGGAACGGAAAACGGGCGGTTGACTATCGCAATGCCGCAGGTATTCCCCATGACCTTGGAACGGCGGTCAGTATCCAGGCCATGGTTTTTGGCAATATGGGCAATGACAGCGCCACCGGCGTAGCTTTGACGCGCAACGGCACCACAGGAGAAAATCAAATCGAAGGTGATTACTTGACCAACGCCCAAGGAGAGGATGTGGTTGCCGGCATACGCCTGACCGAGGACATCTTAAAACTCAAAAAAGAGATGCCCGCGGCCTATGACGAATTTGAGAAGGTCTCGCAGCTACTGGAGAAGCACTATCGCGAAATGCAGGACGTTGAGTTTACGATTGAGAAGGGCAAGCTATGGATGCTTCAGACGCGGGACGGCAAGCGCGCTGCCCAGGCTGCTGTACGAATAGCCGTTGAAATGTTTGAAGAGGGCCTGATCACACGCGAAGAAGCGGTTATGCGCGTCACCCCGGAGCAGGTCGACTTCTTTTTACATCCGCAGTTCGACCGTGAAGCCATGAAGGCGGCCAAGGACGCAGGCGAGATGCTGGCCGTTGGCCTTAATGTTTCGCCCGGCGCTGCTTATGGTGTGGTGGCGCTCGACGCCGACACGGCTGAAACATGGGCCAAGGAAGAGGGCAAAGATGTCATCATGGTGCGCCCCGAAACCAGGCCGGACGACGTACACGGCATGCTGGCGGCCAATGGAATTCTCACCAGTCGCGGTGGTCGTACCAGCCATGCCGCACTAGTCGCCCGCCAGTTCGGTAAGCCGGCGGTTGTCGGCGTATCGGCTCTTGAAATCGACATGGCCAGGCGCCAGATGAGCGTGAACGACCAGGTTATCAAAGAGGGTAACTGGATCTCCATTGACGGTACCGTTGGCGAGCTTTACGCTGGCAAACTGGCTACCATGGTGCCCGACATTAAGGACCCGTGGCTGATGAAGCTGCTCTCCTGGGCTGACGATTTCCGTCGCCTTGGTGTCTGGACCAACGCCGATTATCCGGTTGATGCGCAGCGTGCACGTGAATACGGTGCAGAGGGCATCGGCCTGTGCCGCACGGAGCACATGTTTTTCGAGGCCGAGCGACTCCCATTTGTACAGAAGATGATCATGACCGATTTGCCGAGTGAACGGCGTGAGGCACTCGACGCGCTGCTCCCCTATCAGCGGGAAGATTTTGCCGGCCTTTTCCGGGTCATGGACGGTCTGCCTGTCATCATTCGCCTGATCGATCCGCCGCTGCACGAATTTTTACCCTTTCACGCTGACCTGATGCGTGATCTGTCCGAGCTTAAGATCCGCTTGAAGGATGCCGGCACCCTTGATGAAATCAATCAACTGCTGGACCAGATTAAAAAGAAAGAGGATATACTCAAAAGAGTGGAAAGTCTGCATGAGTCAAATCCCATGCTCGGCCTGCGCGGTGTACGCCTAGGAATTCACATTCCGGAACTGACCACCATGCAGGTGCGCGCAATCTTTGAGGCAGCATGCATGGTGGCCAAAGAAGGTATAGACGTACTTCCGGAAGTGATGATCCCGCTGACCTGTCATGTTAACGAACTAAAGTATCAGCAGAAAATCCTCGAGGCCGAGGCCAAAAAGGTCATGCAGGAGCAGGGCATAGAGCCGGATTATAAGTTCGGAACCATGATCGAGATACCGCGAGCCGCGCTGACGGCCGATCAGATCGCCGAATACGCCGAGTTCTTTTCATTCGGCACCAATGACCTCACCCAGACAACATTCGGTATTTCCAGGGACGATGCTGAAGCAGGGTTTTTAATTGAATACATGGAGAAAGAAATCCTGCCTGAAAACCCATTTGCCGTCATTGACCGTGATGGCGTGGGTCTGTTAATGGAGATGGCAGTTAAAAAGGGACGTTCCGTAAGGCCTGACCTGGAATGCGGGATCTGCGGCGAGCATGGCGGTGACCCTGAATCTATTCAGTTGTGCCATGAACTGGGGTTGACGTATGTTTCATGCTCTCCTTTCCGTATACCTGTGGCACGCCTTGCCGCCGCTCATGCAGCGCTGCGTGATGTAAACCCATAGTAAAAATCCAGGCCCTGAGGACCAGGTTTTTTATTTTTGTATTAAAATTTAGGGAATCGTTATGACTAACTTTGTTCAATTCGAAAGTGGCCGAATAGTCGCCATATCCATCAGTTTTCGAAAGAGTATCAAAAAAACCAATATCCGTGAGGGTAGACTCATCGAGAGTATCGGTCTTGAAAATGATGCACATGCCGGTTACTGGCATCGCCAGGTCAGCCTTCTGTCCATGGAAAGTATTGCCAAAATTCTGGACAATGGCCTCGATGTAAGACCGGGCGACTTTGCAGAAAACATTACAACCGAGGGAATCAGGCTATGGGAACTTCCTGTCGGCACCCGCATGAGGCTTGGGAAGGAGGCGCTTGTGGAAGTGACACAGATCGGCAAAGAATGCCATGACCGCTGTGCAATTTATCATCAGGTAGGCGATTGCGTCATGCCCAGAGAGGGTATTTTCGCCCGGGTCATTAAGGGGGGCCCAATCAAACCCGGAGATCTAATCCAAGTCCTTTCAAAAGTTGCAACGCCAATCAAAACTACCCATCGACTTGGGACAAACAGGAGCTTAAAACATGTCGCAGCTTCTTGATACCTATGGCCGGTCAATAGACTACCTGCGTATATCAATCACCGATCATTGCAACCTGAATTGTTTCTATTGTACTCCGTTCGGGGGGCGCTCTATGTTTCCCCATGCTGAAATTCTCTCCTATGAAGAAATTATTAAGGCAACGGAAGCCGCAGTTCTTGCCGGGATCTCCAAAGTACGGATCACCGGTGGAGAGCCGCTTTTGAGAAGAGAAATGATAAGACTCTGCCGCATGCTTGCCAATATTCAAGACTTGAAAAGCCTTGCCCTCACCACTAACGGTATACTCTTAGAAGAGATGGCCGAACCGCTCTTTGATGCCGGAATCCGCAGGATAAATGTAAGCCTCGACACTTTAAAGCCCGAAAGATTCAGGAAGATAACTGGCAGCGATCTCCTATCCCGTGTTCTTGCCGGCATTAAGAAAGCCGAAGAGGTGGGGCTACACCCTATCAAGATAAACACTGTGGTGATGCGGGGAATAAACGATGACGAAGTTGAAGACCTTGCTTGTCTGACTCTAAAGAAACCTTACCATGTCAGGTTTATAGAACTCATGCCAACAGATGGTTGGGCTAATGGTGACCATGAATCGCTTTTTGTACCAGTGAAAGAGATAGTGAAATTAATCAAACATATAGATGAGTCGCGCTTGGGTCCTGCAGCAGATTCTTTCGGACCGGCAAGGCTCTGCACCCTACCCGGAGGAAAGGGCAAGGTGGGGTTCATAGCCCCAATGACCCGGCATTTTTGCGGTTCCTGTAATCGGCTGAGACTTACCGCAGACGGCAAGCTCAGAACCTGTCTCTTTTCCAAAGAGGAGATAGATATCAAGGGCCCTTTAAGGTCCGGGGCTTCGATGGAAGAGCTGGCCGGTATCTTCAGGACGGCCGCAGATGGAAAGCCTGCCGGCCACTATCTACAAAAAACTGACGGACGAAAGATGTTTGGGCGGGCAATGCATGCCATAGGAGGATGATAATAAGCCTCAGACAGATGTTATAGTAAATTTGAAGGAACAACCCATGTCTGAACTTGATGATCTCGATAGAGCAATCCTAAACCGGATACAATCCGACTTTCCTTTGACATCTCGCCCCTACATGTCCATTGCTGACGAAGTCGGTATTTCTGAAGATGACATTTTAAAGCGCCTTGCCAGGTTGAAGGAAAAAGGGATAATCCGAAGAATCGGCGGTAATTTTGTTCCAAATAGATTAGGATTTGTCAGCACCCTCTGTGCAGCAAAGGTCCCCGAGGATATGATCGAATCCTTTGCCAAAATAGTTAACCGCTATCCTGGAGTGACACATAATTACCTGAGGGACAACAAATATAATATATGGTTCACTTTTATCGCACCATCTATGGAGGTGATAGAGGCAAACCTGGAAAATATCTCTAAGGAAACAGGAATATCAGATATTATCAATCTGCCCGCAACAAAGGTATTCAAAATAAAGGCGCATTTTGATCTTTAGATATTCAGAATAATAACTCCAACAACTAAAGAATATCCTGATAGTATATAGTGCCTGAACGAAAAGTCATGTTCAGGCAAAATACGAATATCGCCTGATCTTATAAAATGGCCGAAATCCGAAACAAATTCGAATACCAAATGACAAAATGATCGAAACGAAACTGTTGAAAATCAAACGTTTTTGTCATTGGAACATTTTTGATTTCTGTCATTGTTTCGTATTTCGATATTCGGATTTCGAGTTTTTGACCGAAAACCGGGGTTTTCGGTCAAGCACTATATATCTATAGGCGCGAATGGCAGGTGTTCCCAAGGAAAAGGCCACCGAAGAAGGTGTGAAGCTCCCCGCCCTAAAGGGCGGGGGTTCTGCCTTATGGCAGTGCTTCGCGGCGGGGAGCAAACCGGTCAAAATATACCTGGAAACAATCGCCGAGCTTCGCAAAATTGAAGGCGTACACGGCGTACATATTATGGCCATTGAGTGGGAGGAAGTGGTCGGAGAAATCGTTGAGGCTGCCGGTCTCATGCCCAGGCCTTAATGATTTATTCTACTCCATAGGACTGAAGTTTTCTTCGAAGAGTGTTCAGACCGATGCCTAAAAGCCTGGCTGCCCGAGACTTGTTCCGCCCTGTCTTCTTATAAACCCTGATTATATGGGACTTTTCAACTTGTTCAAGGGAAACAATAGGTTCGGATTCTTGCTTATTTTGATACATTGATATCGATTTTCGTTCTCGCAAATGATTCGGGAGAAAATTTGAGGAAATGGGCCTCCCCTGGGCCAGATTCACGGCCGATTGAATGATGGACCTGAGTTCTCTGATATTCCCGGGATAGTCATACTCCATAAGCAAACACATGGCCTCTTCCTCAATACCACAATTCTTATAAGAACTGCCGAAATCTTGCAAAAATTTGTTTGCCAACAAGGGAATATCCTCTTCTCTTTCTCTCAGGGGAGGTAGGCATAGTAATCCGCCACTAATGCGGTAATATAAATCCTTTCTAAACATCTTTTTGGCCATCAGTTTGTCCAGGTCTTCATTAGTAGCCGCAATAAAGCGGACATCGGTTCTCTGATGACTGCTGGTTCCTAACTTGAAGTATTCTCCATCCTGTAAAACACGTAACAGTTTTCCCTGAAGCTCAAAAGTCAGATTTCCGATTTCATCCAAAAACATGGTTCCCTTGTTTGTGTGTTCCAGATAACCAACACGGCCATTTTCGGCGCCGGTAAAAGCGCCTTTTGTATGACCGAAAAATTCCGCTTCAAAGAGACTAGCGATAGGAGAAGCCATGTTTATCGGTGTAAAAGGGAATTTTGACCTGGGACTTGCTGTGTGAATCGCCCGGGCCAGAAGTTCCTTTCCAGTTCCACTTTCACCAGTAATTAATATGGGAACCTCACTGTCGGCATGCAGTTCCGCTTCCTTCAAAACTTTTAAAACCTTTTGCGACCGTGTAACAATCGGTTTAAATGGTTCTGCGTTTATCAACTGAGGCAGGGTCTTGCTCTTTTCGATATCCAGAATATCCAGCAACCTCTTCCTCTCCAGTGTGCGTTTCATGGAAAAGACCAGATCTTCCTGGGAAATCGGCTTTACAAGATAGTCATAAGCGCCTTTGTTAAGGCATTCCACTGCAACCCGGGCCTCATTAACAGCAGTCACCATAATGCATTCAGTTCTCGGGCTGGTGTTTTTGATCACCTCAAGCAGCTCTATCCCGTCCATACCAGGCATGGTCATATCTATCAGCGCAATAACAAAGACCTCCCCATTCTCAAAAAGTGAGACAACTTTTAGCGGGTCCTTTTCGGTACGCACGTTTTTAAAACCAGCATCAGTCAGCCGCATTTTTAATGTTTCAAGGAAATCCAGATCATCGTCGACCAGAATTAAAGGGTTATTCATTTTTAAATTTCCTTATTCTATAATTGATGGTTTCGTAAAAAGTCAAAATCTTCAAAATAAGGTCTTGTAACGTACTGAAATTATTAAAAGCGAAATTGAAAAAAAGGCATTTTTCGGACTTTTTACGAAACCATCATAATTTTACTATCCTAAAACGGCACAATCGATTATAGTGATTTAGATTTGATCTCATTTCCTTTATCATATATGCCAAATTTGCACAAGAGGAGTCTTGTTCATGCCGGATTACAAACCTTCAATCACTCACATGGCCCTTGTTGGCGGAGGAAATCTATGTAAAGAACTTCTTGAAAAAACCACTTTCGATTATACACAGGAAGAAGTTTTTGCTCCTATCATTGCTGTGGCCGATCCAGATCTTCAGGCACCGGGCATGGTGCTTGCCGATAAACTGGGGCTGTTAACCTTCACAGACTATCACGAACTGTATGACCCCCGCTACAGTATCCACCTTATTATTCTTCTGACCCCTGAAGATAGTATTCTGGAAGATATTCTTACTACCCGACCGCCCCGTATTCGCATTATGTCATACCGTGTCTTTGAAGTCTTCTGGAAAGCCATTGGTTTAGAAGAACGCAAGCTGAGAGATCGACATGAAGAAATAGCGACTATTCTGAACGGTATTCAGGAGTTCATCTTGGTCATCACGCCTGAGAGTGTAATTGTCGATGTTAATGAGGCATTTTTGAAGTCGATGGGTTATACTCGCAAAGAAGTAGTTGGCCGGAAATGTTATGAGGTGTACCGGAAAGCCAAGCATCCATGTAAAAGAAAAGAAGTTGTCTGTCCCCTGAACAAGGCAATGCGTGACAGAAGGCCCAGCCACCAGATCCGCCCCAGAACGGGCCCTGACGGTGAAACCCGCTATTTTGAAGTCACTGTTTATCCTATCTGGGAAAAGGATGGTAAGATCTCCAAGTTTATCGAGATCAGTCGTGATATTACCAAACGTAAAGAGTTGGAAGAGGAAATCACTCAACGTTTGGAGCAAATGGTCGAGGAACGAACACGGCAGTTAAGAGAAACCCACGACAAACTGCTTCACCAGGACAAGATGGCCTCTCTGGGCAAGTTGTCCGCGTCGGTTGTCCATGAAATTAACAATCCCATTGCCGGTATATTAAACCTGACCATGCTGATCAAACGGGTTGTTAAAGAAGGTTTGATTAATAAGGAAAAGGATCTTGAACAATTCCTTCAATATCTGGATCTAATGGAAACGGAAACCCGTCGAATCAGCCGAATTGTCTCCAACCTGCTCACCTTTTCCCGAGAATCCAAAATGGAGTTTGCAGAGGTTGACGTCAACCGGCTGATCGAAAAGACACTATTTTTAAATGCTAATCTTCTCAAACTCAACGGTGTCAAGATTGAAAAGCTTTTTGATTCTAACCTGCCCCCAATCATCGGTTCAGAGGATCAGCTTCAGCAGGTCTTTATGAATATTGTTTCCAACGCCGCTGAAACCGTTGAAACTACAGGCTGTGGAATTTTGAGTATTGAAACCCGGTACCTGCCAAAATCCGAACAGGTTTCTATCAGTTTTAAAGATACCGGTATCGTTATCCCTGGGGAATATGTTTCTAAAATTTTCGAACCCTTTTTTACTACCAAAAAGAAAGGTAAAGGGGTTGGGCTCGGGCTTTCGGTGGCCTACGGAATAGTAAGAGATCATGGCGGTACCATCTATGTGGAACCAGAGGTGGGGCAAGGCAATACCTTTACCGTAAAACTTCCTTTGAAACAATCATCTGTGAACCTTGACCAACAGGGAGGCGTCCATGGATAACACCAAGATCCTTATAGTCGATGATGAGCTTATCATGCGGGAGTCTTTGGCTGGCTGGCTTAGGCGAGACGGTCATGATATTGCTTTGGCTGCCAGCGGAGAAGAAGCAATGCAAATATTAAAAGACTCGCGCTTTGATATCCTTTTAGTTGATATCAAGATGGAGGGAATGAGCGGTCTTGATGTTTTAAGACAGGTCAAGGAAAGCGATCCTGACGTAGCCGTGGTCATGATTACCGCCTACGGGTCGATTGCCACAGCCATTGATGCTATGAAAAACGGAGCCTATGATTATCTTCTTAAACCGTTTGATCCCGATGCATTGGGCGTGCTTATTGAAAGGATCATCGAACACCAGGCCCAGTTGCGAGAATGCATGTTTCTTAGAGAGCAGTATAAGGAGCGGACTCGTTTTGAAAGTATGATCGGGCAGTCCCGAAGCATGCAGGAAGTTTTCGACCTGATTCAGGACGTGGCGCCCATGGATTCCACTGTTCTGATTTTCGGAGAGACCGGCACCGGCAAAGGATTGGCCGCCAAAGCCCTTCACACCAACAGTCCCCGCAGCGATGGCCCCTTTGTAGCCGTTAACTGCGGGGCTGTTCCGGAGCACCTTATGGAAAGTGAACTCTTCGGTCACCAGAAAGGAGCATTTACAGACGCCAAGGAAACCAAAAAAGGACGTCTGGAAATGGCCCATGGCGGCACTCTATTTTTGGATGAGATCGGGGAGATCAGTATGAGGATGCAGATAGACCTGCTTCAGGTTCTGGAAGACCGGGTTTTTTATAGAGTCGGGGGTACGCAACCCCTTGAAGCCTATTTTCGAGTCATTGCCGCTACCAATAGAGACATTGAAGACGCCATTAAAGCCGGAACATTTCGGGAAGACCTTTACTATCGCCTGAATGTGATCTCCTTTACAATGCCTCCCCTGCGGGAACGCAAGGAAGACATCCCACTGCTGGCTGAGCATTTTCTGTACCGTTTTTCACAAGAGACCAACAAGCCAATAGAAAGGATCAGCCGTCAGGCCATGGACGAGATGATGCTATATGAATGGCCCGGAAATGCCAGGGAACTGGAAAATGCTATTGAACGGGCCGTGGTGGTGGGTAAAGGTCACACGATTATGCCCGAAGATTTACCAATTTTCACTCCTGAACACATCCCACCCATAAAAAGCAACACACTCAGAGACGTTGAAAAAACTCACATCTTTGAAATACTGAATGAAAATCAATGGAATATTGCCAAAAGCGCCAAGATTCTGGATATTGATCGTTCCACCCTGTACAGCAAAATTAAACGATACAAGTTAAATAAACCAGCTTGATTCTGGATTCTGGATACTTGATGCTGGATAAAATAAAGACATTTTCCTTTTTTAAACCGGAAAGTATCATCATTGCTCCCATCGATAATTTGGAACCAGAGATTATTGGATTGATCAGCCAGGCAATCCAAGATACATTCGGCTACGGGGCCGAGATAAAGCCGCTGCTTCCGGATGTGGCTTTTGCCCTGGACCCGAACCGCGACCAGTATTATTCGACATTGATTTTGGAAAAACTGGCTGCTGCTGCGTCTGACCAGGCAGTCAAAGTACTGGCTATTACCAGAGTGGATCTCTTTATCCCTATTCTGACCCACGTGTATGGCGAAGCGCAAATCGGTGGAAAGGCCTGCATCATTTCCACCTGCCGCTTAAAAGAAGGCCTTGGTTCGGGCGTTTTGGCGTCTTTTAACCAACGCGTAGTAAAGGAAGCTATCCACGAACTGGGCCATACTTTTAATCTGCGCCATTGTCCGGATCAAACATGCTGCATGCATTATTGCCGCAGTATTAAAGATGTGGATCGCAAATCAGAACAATTTTGCCGTTACTGCAAGATTCTCTTGGGAGATGAAATCAAAAGGCTGGCGAAAAAATGATACACCAGCCTTGGGATTGAATTTTCTCTACTGGATATTGAATATTTAAGGAAACAATGGAGTTAGCCGGTTAACCCGTTGTCCCGTTAGCCCGTTGAGATGGTAAATGACTGTTTTGAGTACAACCGGCTAACAGGCCAACCGGCAAACCTATTTTATCAAGCAGGGCAAGCCGGCCTGTCCGGACTAGGTGTGAAGAAAAAGCTTCACCAGCCGCTTCCAGCCAACTTGTGGAATATTGCCATAAATATCGTCCCCTAAGTGACCGCCGTCGGCAGCCAGCGGGCCGGCTTCATCTTCTATCACCCGATACAACCGGTTGACCTCGGCTTTAAAGAAATCTTTGGTTTCACCGCCGATCATCAAGTTTTGCAAATCTTTACGAAGGTTCTTGGCATGGGCCCGTAAAACCCAGCCGTCAGTGTATGGATCTTGGTTGGCAAGGCTCCCATCCTCTCTTACCTTGGGATTAATGGCAGTAACAACCCCACTTATCGGTGAAAGCACCTCTGCCTTGTTGGAACCCCGGCTCATTATAATCTCAGCGCAGTTTTGTTCTAACGTCTTACCAATAAGCGGAGCTTCAATTTGATCCAGAGGACCCAACATACGCAATGAAAAATCATCTAATCCAATTCGGACTTCAGAACCTTCTTCCACCCTTACCCAGGAGTGTCCTTTATGGAGATAAAATCCGTACGGAATCTTAATGCCTTCGATATCGATGAGGCCGACCGGTCTGACCACGGCATGGACGGTGTACTGGTCATTAAAATATTGACCAAATTCGCAATCTCCGCACTTATATTCCCTGTTACAGGCCCTGAAATCGATGCGCCCTTTCATATGGTAAAGACACGGACGTTTCCATTGGGGCTGTTTTTTTAACTTGTCTTTCCAGAAAATTAACCGGCCCTTTTTCCCCTTTGGGATTTTACCCTGTTTTATGAGATTCTTATTTTCATCGCAAACACGCCTCAAGACCCTGTCAAAACGGCAAGCCGGGCAGTCGAAATTGCTTAAACACAGCTTGCGTTGAACGACTTCTGCCTGCATCCAGATGCAAGGTCCCTGTTTTCCTGCTAATCGATTCTCCAAACGGATGGAATCTATTTTGTCCTGCCTTTCTAGAGCACAACGAAGACGTGCGAGAAATCCGGGATAGCCCGGATTTCTCGACTACCTTTGTTATTTAAAAGCAATAATGTTATGTTTTGAGAAACGTTTTCGTCAAGTTTTCCCAACCAAGAGCTTTGAGGTTGCCATAGATATCATTTTGCAAATAACCACCATCAGCAGCCAGGGGGCCTGCAACCTCCTCGATCATGCCTTCCAGCTGGTTGACCTCGCTGTTTATCCAATTCAGACTCTCGGTGTCAGCCATAAGTTTCTTAACACTGCTTTTGATGTTGGGGGTACGTACCAAGAAAAGCCAGCCGTCACCATACGGCTCTCGATTGGCCAGTCCCGGATTTTCTCTCACTTTTGAATTAACTTCTACGATTACACCGCCAACCGGAGAAAGGACATCTGCATGATTATCTTGACGCCTCAGGCCCCAACCAACATTATCCTTATCCAGCTCATTGCCCATCAGGGGCAGATCCAGCGCATCGACTTTACCCAAAAGCTTGAGGGCAAAATCATCCAGGCCTATTCGAATGTACCCGCCGCTTTCGATACGGGCCCAGGTGTGACCGTTATGGAAAAAATAGTCCATTGGAACGTCGAAACCTTTGACGTTTTGCACTTCAAAGGGCATGCTTTTGGTCTTTGCGTTCCATACTTCCTCAAAAAACTGGTCAAAGTCACATCTGAAACAATTATAGTTGAAGCTGCATGTTCTGTTATCAATGCGGTGGGTGAGGCTATGTCGGCAAGTCCTGTGTATATCCGGTCTTTTTCGCATGGAATCCTGCCAACTGATATGCTTTCTTTCCGCTACTCGTTTCTGCATTCCCAGGTCGTATTTACAAGTGGTGCAATCATAAAAATTGTTACAGTTTTTGTTTTTGGCCACCCCGGCCTGCATCCAGATGCAAGGATTATCTATTTTGACTTGCCTGTCCGGCTTAAACATCCAGATCTGTCCCCCAAAAACAGATACAATCTCTGATTCTGCTCCCAGACCCTGCTTACTCCCAATTCTATGGGATCCGCCGTAACTAAAAAGTCTTTTTTGATCGTTTCTTTCTCTTTCTTCCATTTTCTTTGCTCCTTTGTTTAATTAGGTTTTTTCTTTTTCATTCTTTTAAAGCTTTAGTAGAGCAATGGGCGTGCCAGACAGAATATGTTTTGCAAATACAAATCATAACTATAGAATATTCCTGTTAATTTAGAGTGCAAAGCGTTATGGGGCCTGGCTTTATCAACCAAGCCCTTGTGTAGGAATAATCCACAGTTTAACTGGACCACAAGCAGTATTTTATTAGTTGTATAACTATTTATCTTTTATTAACTGACAGTTATAGCGATGTCGGATTTTTCCACAGCCCGATTCGTGATTTTCTACAAAGTTGATGCCCATGTAAAAGTCCTTTTTACATGGATTAAGGAATTTAGGGATTAAGGAATTGCAAATTACTTAAAGACATTATGAATGCGCAAAATTGAATAATTCAGCCCCGCCTGCCGGCCGGCGGGCAGGAAGTTTTGACTTTTTACGAAGCCATCAAAGTTTACGTTAAGAGGTTCAGGGTTAGAGGTTGAACGCAGAACGGTGAACCCGGAACCCTGAACGCCTACCTAATTATATAGGCGGGGGTGAAAAAGAAAAATATCGGTAACAGCAGGCTGTAAAACATTATTCCAAAACTTACTATCCCAAAATGGCATAACATATTATAACATTATAAATTTAATATCATTTCCTTTATTGCCTATGCCAAATTGGCACAATTGCGAAATAAATTTAAATTTTAAAAGGGATTTTGTCGTACAAGTTATTATCTTATAATTATCTGGAACTATTTCTTTTCTTGTTATTTTTTTTAAAGACTTCCCTTCTGGCACAATTGTTGCTTTACTGTTTAATCTAACACTTCAGTTCATAGTCCATTTAAAAAAAATGCTTTTTCTAAACAACCTGGAGTATGCATATGCATTTAAAGAGCAAATTCGAACAAGGGGAATTTGCCATCCTTGCGGAAATTGAACCACCAAAGGGGGTGGAGATCTCCACGATGGTAACGAATACCATGAGGGTCAAAGGTATGGTTGATGCTTTTTTGGTGCCGGAGATGAGCAATGCTGTTATGCGGATGAGTTCCCTTGGCGGTGCCATGATTCTGCATGGAAAAGGGATGGAGACAGTGACACAGTTCAACTGCAGAGACAGGAACCGGATCGCCCTCCAGGCGGATCTCCTGGCCGCCTATGGCTGCGGTATTACCAATGTTATGGCAGTAGCAGGAGAAGATCCCAGCTTCGGAGATCACCACCAGGCCAGATCCGTGTATGACATCGATTTACTGGAACTGCTCCAGGCTATTAAGGGTCTCCAGCAGGGCAAAGATATGGCCGGAATTGAACTTTCCGGCTCTCCCGATTTTTTGGTTGGTTCCACGGTCGATGCAGGCGCCAAGGGTAAATCCCCTGAGCTGGTGCTTGAAGAGATGAACAAAAAGATTGAAGCAGGTGCCCAATTCTTCATCACCCCACCCTTATTTGATCTTTCTGCTATCGAGCTTTTCTTCAAAAGGGTGGATATTGATAAGGTAAAAATCATTCCCACGGTTCTGCTGCTAAAATCGCTGGGCATGGCCCGGTACATAATGCGCAATGTGGATCATGTTTATATCCCCGACTCTTTGATTAAGCGGATTCAGAAATCACCGGAAAAGGTGCGCGAATGTATACAAATAACATCAGAGATGGTTACCACGTTAAAGCAGGAAGGATTCAGTGGCGTCCTGCTGGCAACAATAGGATGGGAGCATAAACTTCCAGAGATACTCGAAAAAATATAAGGGGAAAAAATGGAAAGCAAAAACACAAAAACCAACCTTGTAGGTTCGGTCATGGTGGTCGGCGGAGGGATTGCCGGTATGCAGTCTGCTCTTGATCTTGCCAATTCCGGATATTACGTATACCTTGTGGAAAAATCTTCGGCCATCGGCGGGATGATGTCGCAGCTTGACAAGACCTTTCCCACCAACGACTGTGCCATGTGAATCATCTCACCCAAACTGGTCGAGGTCGGCCGGCACCTAAATATAGAGCTTTTGACAAACACCGAACTGCTAGAACTCGAAGGCCAACCAGGACGTTTCACGGCCCGAATAAGGCAGCAGCCCCGCTTTGTGGACCTTTTAAAGTGTACTAGTTGCGGGGAATGCGTCAAAGTTTGCCCCGTGGATCTTTCCAACGAATACGACGAAGGTCTTTCTATCAAGAAGGCGGTTTATAAAAAATACGCTCAGGCGATCCCAGGAGCCTTTGCAATCCAAAAAACAGACCAGGCGCCCTGCCGTCTGACATGCCCTGCCGGACTGAATGTTCAGGGTTATGTTCAGATGGTAAAGGAGGGAAAGTACCAAGAGGCCCTGAAGATAATTATGGAGGATCTTCCACTGCCCGGCGTTCTGGGGCGGATCTGTCCGCACGAATGTGAAGACGCATGCCGGCGATGTAAAATCGACGAACCGGTTGCCATCCGGGATCTTAAACGCTTGGCCGCAGATCGATTCGACCCGCGAAAAATTGAGATCGAATGCCTGCCGCCCAGAGAGGAAAAAGTGGCAATAATCGGTTCAGGCCCTTCCGGCCTTTCTGCGGCCTATCATTTGGCCCGCAAAGGTGTGTTATCCACCATTTTTGAAGCCCTGCCCGAAACAGGGGGGATGCTTAGAGTAGGTATCCCCGCCCATCGTCTTCCAAGAGATATCCTGGATCAGGAGATCGAGTTAATTGCCAATCTTGGGGTGGAAATAAAGACCAACACCCCTTTGGGCCCGGATATGACCGTAGATGATCTTTTAAGTGACGGGTATAAAGCGGTTTATCTTGCGCTTGGTGCTCACAAGGGAATCGAACTGGGTATCCCTGGAGAGAAAGCCAATGGTGTGCGCCAGGGTGTCGACTATTTAAGGGAAGTCAACCTGAAGGGCAAAGCAGATACGGGCAAGCGGTTTGCGATTATCGGCGGCGGCAATGTGGCCATTGACGTAGCTCGCAGTGCGCTGCGATTGGGCGCAGAGGAAGTAAGCATTATTTACCGCCGAACTCGTACGGAGATGCCGGCCTGGGAAGAAGAAATTCATGCGGCCGAAATCGAAGGAACCAAGATTACTTATTTAGCAGCACCGCAGGAAGTGTTGACCCGGGACGGCAAAGTTGTAGGTTTGCGTTGTATTAAAATGGAGCTGGGCGAACCGGACTCGTCCGGTCGTCGGCGCCCGATTCCGGTACCGGGCAGCGAATACGATATAGAGATCGATCAGCTGATACCGGCCATAGGTCAGCGGCCGGATCTTTCGGCGATTGATGATGTGGCCGGTTTGCAGTTTACGCGCTGGGGCACTACTGAGGTAGATGCAGTAACCTTTGCCACCGATTGCGAAGGTGTATTTGCGGGAGGTGATTTGCAGACCGGTCCCAGTGTCGCCATAGCCGCCATAGCCGCCGGTCGCGAGGCAGCCGAGTCTATTGTGCGTTATCTGGACGGTCTGGACATGGCTGAAGGTCGTGGCTTGGCAGTAAAAGAAGACGCGGTTTACCGTCCTGTTCCGGAGGATGAACCCAGGAAGGCACGGGAGAAAATGCCGGAGATGCCTGTAGAAAAACGAGCCGGCAATTTCGAAGAAGTGGAGCTGGGTTATGACGAAGCCTCAGGGCAGGCTGAAGCCGCACGTTGCCTGAACTGTGGCGACTGCTCAGAGTGCTTTCAGTGCTTGGATGCATGTCTGGCAGAAGCTATCGATCACCGCCAGGTGATGGCAGAAAAAGAAATCGAGGTTGGATCCGTGGTTCTTTGCCCTGGAAGCGAACCATTCAACCCTTCAGCTCTGGAACAATTTTATCATTACAAAAGCAACCCCAATGTGCTGACAAGTCTTGAATTCGAACGGATCCTCAGCGCTTCGGGACCCACAATGGGAGATTTGGTCCGGCCTTGGGATGAAAAAGAGCCGCAAAAGATCGCCTGGCTCCAATGTGTCGGCTCAAGAGACAGCGACCAGTGGGGCAACGGATACTGCTCTTCTGTTTGCTGTATGTATGCCATTAAAGATGCAATGATAGCCAAGGAGCATGCTCACGGAGATCTTGATTGCACCATTTTTAACATGGATATCCGTACTTTCGGAAAGGATTACGAGAAGTATTACTTGCGGGCTAAAGAAAAAGAGGGGGTCCGTTTTGTCAGGGCGCGGGTGCACACCATCGACGAGATAGGAGAGGAAAAAAACTTGCGTATCCAGTATGCGGATGAGACAGGTGCGCTGAAAGAAGAAGTCTTTGACCTGGTGATCCTTTCTGTGGGCCTGCAAATACCGGAATCGACCGCTGATCTGGCCAAACGGCTGCATGTGGACCTTGACAGGTACAATTTTGCTGTTACCCGGCCCTTTACCCCGGTGGAAACTTCCAGGCCCGGAGTCTATGCGTGCGGGGTACTTCAGGAACCCAAAGACATTCCTAGCTGCGTCTCCGAAGCGAGTGCCGCTGCCTGCCTGGCAGGGGGGCTTCTGAACGAAGTACGCAACACCCTGACTAAAAGCGTGGAGATCCCCGATGAAATCGATTTTACGGGTCAAGAGCCGCGTATCGGAGTCTTTGTCTGCAATTGCGGTATCAACATCGCAGGCTTTATGGACGTAAATGACATAGAGGAGTATGCCAGATCCCTCCCCAGCGTGGTCTTTGCAGGTCAGAATCTGTTCACCTGCAGCCAGGACTCCCAGGAGAAGATGAAGGAAATCATTAAAGAACATGGCCTAAATCGGGTGGTGGTTGCCGCTTGCACTCCTAAAACCCATGAGCCGATCTTCATGGATACCCTTGAGGCATGCGGCCTTAACAAGTACCTCTTTGAAATGGCCAATATCCGGAATCAGGATTCCTGGGTCCATTCAAATGAGCCTGAAAAAGCTTCGGAAAAAGCCAGAAAACTGGTGCGGATGGCCGTGGCCCGCGCCGCTACGCTCTATCCACTTCATGAAAAGAAAATTCCGGTCATTGAACGAGCGCTGGTAATCGGCGGCGGAGTAGCAGGAATGAATGCTGCACTGGGCATTGCTGATCAGGGTTTTGAGGTGGTTCTGGTTGAAAAAGAAGAAAAATTGGGGGGTATGGCAAATCGTCTCACTGTCACTATCGAGGGGGAGGACGTCGGCGCTTATCTGGCAGCACTGATTCAAAAAGTGTCTACCCATCCCAAAATCCAGATTTTGACCCAGTCCCTTATCGTCGGCTTTTCCGGATTCAAAGGTAACTTTACAACCGAGGTCCTTGTCGGACCGGGTATGTATGAAAGAAAGATTGATCATGGGGTTGTTATTCTGGCTACAGGAGCCGGTGAATACCGCCCCAAAGAGTTTCTCTACGGCCAGGACGAAAGGGTGGTAACCCAGGTTGAACTGGCAGAGCGCCTAAAAAAGAAAGAGATAGAGGACCTGGACCAGGTTGTCATGATCCAGTGCGTTGGATCAAGAAACGACGAAAACCCCAACTGCTCAAGGGTTTGTTGCCAGAGCGCCATCAAAAATGCCCTCCATATTAAAGAGTTTCATCCGGATGCACAAATCTTTATTCTTTACCGGGATATGAGGACATACGGATTTCTTGAGGAATATTACACCGAGGCTAGACGCCAAGGGGTTATGTTTTTCAGGTATAGTCCAGATGATCTTCCTGT
>JAUVVL010000373.1 GCA_030604635.1 Desulfobacteraceae bacterium | reverse complement strand
TTGATGGCGTTATATGGGTCACCGGAGCTACTTTTTGCTTTTATGCTGATTTTCATTTCCTGATCCTAACATTAGTTATTAATCCGATTTTCATTAACAACAGGTTTACAATGGATTGAAGGTTCCTTGCCTTAACCGATACCCGTCATCATATTAATATCATTCAAGGTTTCGTTTGCAAATCGCAACTTATCAAATAAAGCTAATAATCCACCCTCTCCTTCAACTTTTCCCCACACTTGAAAAACGGAAGCTTTTTGGGCTTAATTTTAACCTCTTCCCCGGTCTTTGGATTCCTGCCGGTGTATGCCTTGTATTTCTTGACATAAAATGAACACAGGCCGCGGATTTCCACCCTATCTCCGTTGGCCATGGCATTTGACATTTCATCAAAAAACAGATTCACAACCGCCGCAGCCTCGGTTTTCGTTATCCCTGTTTCCTTTTTAAGTGCATAAATAAGTTCCCGTTTGTTCATCTGAAGCCTCCGAAGTTTGAATTAAATAAGTTAAATACATCAGCGAAAGGGAATTGTCAAGAATTCTATATGGTTAAAGAGTTAGGATTTGGGGACATCCCTTAAGATTTACTCGCTCCGAAGGTATCATTCAAGACAATAGGTTTTCAAATACCATTCCCTACGGAAGACCGATATCCGACAAAGTATGCCGAACCACCCATCCTTTAAAGAACGGACTGTCAAAATCGTATCCGGTGGGAGTTGTGACCTTTCTGCGAGTGTAGGCGTCTTGGCGGATGAGATGGCCAGCCTTTATCAGGCTACTGACGGTATTGGTGACGGTTCCGCTGGATCCCAACGTAAATTTGGCAAGGGTTTCCCGGGTTGTCAGGCCCTTTTCACCGGCGGCTACGGCACGAAGAATATTTTGCTGATGGGCGGTGAGCGAAAGCCAGCATTCGTATAGGAGATCATGTTCTTCGGCAATAATATCCTCAAAGGCATATTCGACATCCTCAGTCGTCGCTCGACCCCTGGAAGCGGTCCGGTCATAACACCGGCGTGCCACCTGCACAATATCTCTTGTTCGGGCGCCTGCCAGATGAACAACACAATCTCCCACACCTTGAACTTTGATGCCTGCAACTGCCATTCGGTTATCGATCCATTCAGCCATATGACGTGGGTTGATTGGACCAAAGGGCAACTTGTCCACCAGTTTATAAAGAGCCCCTTTACTGTTCATCATGCGCTGAATGAGATGTTCTCGGGATCCGAATAAGACATATCCGATATTTCCGTGTTGCTGGATGGAAGCCCTCAAATCCCACTCTGCTGTTTCACCACCAAACTTGTGGATCTCCTGAAATTCGTCTAGTGCGATGCCTACGGTAATCTTTCGCTCCTTTGCCGTTCCGTTGATGGCGTCCAGAATACCGCTTAGAGCTTGTCTTTGTTTTCCGATCTCATCGCCGCGCAGATTGATATCAATGCTGGGCAAAGGAATGCCGGCTTTGCAAGAAGAAAGTTTATTTGCTTTGTTTTGAAAAACTTTATTCAAACACAGTAAAAACCATAGATAGTGGGATAAAGATACTGGCGCGGCACCTATTGCTGAGTGGCGGAGACTGCTATCCCGGATATCTCACGTCCCTGAGGGTGAAACCTTTTGAGCTTTTGAAGGTTTCCGATCGGGATAAAATTTATCATCTCCGAATTCTTGATATATAATATCAGAAGTCTATGAATTCATTTTCTTTTTAATTGTCGATGAAAAGATTTCGTGAAATATTCGGGCTGTCCTGTTTTGGTAATAAAAAAGGGGTAAGCTGTTTAGGCTTACCCCTTTCATGTTATTAGTGATCCCAGGGGGAATTGAACCCCCTTTATCCCGCTTGATAAGCGGGACGTCCTGGCCCCTCTAAAAGAAAGAGCCTCATCTTCGAGGCTCTATGTCTATTTTTTGGTGATCCCAGGGGGAATCGAACCCCCGCTACCGGCGTGAGAGGCCGGTGTCCTGACCGCTAGACGATGGGACCGGTAAAAATTTAAAATAATAAAAAAGGGGGCATTTTGTCAATTAATATTTTATGGACTACTCTTGATGCCCATGTAAAAAGTCCTTTTTACATGGATTAAGGAATTTAGGGATTAAGGAATTGCGAATTATTTAAAGACATTATGAATGCGTAAAATTGAATAATTCAGCCCCGCCTGCCGGCTGGCGGGCAGGAAGTTTTGA
>JAUVVL010000372.1 GCA_030604635.1 Desulfobacteraceae bacterium | reverse complement strand
TGATAGGACAGGCGTTGGTACAGCGTTCGCACTGAAAACATGCCGAAATATTCACACCTGTTTCCCCTTGCATTCTGTTTAGAAAGTAATTCCCTCTGTCTCCAATCAATTTTCTTTCTTTTCTAAAACCCGGCTCAGGTGCAGCTTCTTGATCTGAAAGATTTTTATACATTGTTTCGCATTCTCCAAGTAAACTATTGCAAACCTTTGGCAACGCAGGAGATGCAGTATCCTCGGCTTTCCCGAAGGGTAAACAAGACGACGATTTAAGCGCTGTTTCTCGATTTCACCATGAGTGATATTTAAGAAAGTCATCGATATCAACTCATCCTTCTGTAATTATTGTTTTATCCTTGTCTTCGTCGTGTTGTTTATGCAACGTTAGGGAAAAGACTCGCCCACTGATAGTAAAATGTAAAATATCTGACTGTTTTAGAAATTACGGGTCGATTAATCTGTTAAAGCCAACATACGATCAAGGGCTATCCGGGCATCTGTTTTTACTGCTTCCGGCACCGTGATTACATTGGCTTGCCCGATATTTTCCAGGGACCACAAAAGGTTTTTAAGGTTGATTTTAAACATGTTGGGACACAAGGAATAATGCAGTTCCAGGACCTCCTTGTCAGGATTTTCCAGGGCCAGCCGGTTGATCAGATTAATTTCGGTCCCCACAATAATCGTCGTGTCTGGAGGTGCATTTTCCACGTATTTCACAATAAAACTTGTTGATCCCGCTTCATCGGCTAGTTCAACCACCTCCCGCGTACATTCCGGATGGACCACGATCCTCGCCTCGGGATATTCTTTTCTCATTTTCAAGACATGCTCGACCCGAAAGCGTGTGTGGACATGGCAATGACCGTCCCAGAGGATCACCTTGGCCTTTTTGATGCTCTCCTGTGTGTTTCCGCCTAACGGTTTTTTCGGGTCCCATACGATCATTTCATCGGGCTGAATCCCCATCTGATTTCCGGTGTTGTACCCAAGGTGTTTATCCGGAAAAAAGAAAATCTTTTCACGCCTGCCGAATCCCCACCCAAAGGCAGCAAGCGCATTTGATGATGTACATACAGCCCCTCCATGGCGGCCACAAAAGGCCTTAATACGTGCATCGGAATTCATGTAAGCAATGGGCATAATCGCGTCCTTGCCGGTAATTGACGCAACGTCTTTCCAAGCTCTTTCCACATTATATATATCCGCCATGTCAGCCATAGGGCATCCTGCATTTTGATCGGGAATCTGAACGGTATGATGAGGCTGTGATAAAATTTCCGCACTTTCGGCCATAAAATGAACCCCGCAAAAGACGATAAAACGGGCGGCCTTGTCCTCAGCCGCCGTTTTAGAAAGTCCGAATGAATCACCTCGATAATCGCCAACATCAACGATCTCCTTTCGCTGATAATGATGGGTCAGGATGATAAGTTCTTCTCCTAAAGCCTCTTTAATATCCTGGATCTGCTCTATGAAGTATTTTTCGTCAATTTGGCTTTTCATTGCCTTCTCAATTTAACTGTTTTTTTCCACAGCTCATACAAAAGTTTGCAGTAATGGGTAACTTCTCAATTCATATCATTCTCCCTGGATCTTTTTTTGCTCGCAAGAGGAATGCGTATCAGCCCGGATTTCTCACGAGCCAGAGCGGTGCAGGAACAAGGCATTTCAGTCCGAAGACGTAGTGTTCTACTTCAAGGGCTGAATAACGCAGACGCCGAAGGAGTCATGCCGAAGGCACTGTGCCGCTCTTGCTCGCCTTTGGTGAAGAACATCAAATGCTTTTTTCTATTTTGTACTATTACAGTCTGCAATTCCGAACTTGAGATAAATTAATGTATAATTTGTTAATATCGTATTATTTTTCCATTCTGTTTGATGTTCTTCATGAGAAATTCGGGTTAGCATGTGATCCGCCATTATTCCCAATATAAACCAGCTCAGGCCGTTTCAAGATCACTTTAGTATGCGGCGGCACACTCTCAGTGATCCAGACGTTCCCTCCTATTATTGACCCGGCGCCGATAACGGTTTTTCCGCCTAATATTGTCGCATTAGAATAAATGATAACATCGTCTTCAATTGTGGGATGCCGCTTTTTGTCTCTAAAACGACTCCCCGCATCCCGTGGAAGCGAAAGGGCGCCAAGGGTCACACCTTGATAGAGTCTAACTTGATTCCCGATTTCCGTGGTTTCACCCACCACTACACCGGTTCCGTGGTCGATGAAGAAGCTCTCTCCGATTTTGGCGCCGGGATGGATGTCAATTCCGGTAAGACTATGGGCATATTCGGTCATCAT
>JAUVVL010000261.1 GCA_030604635.1 Desulfobacteraceae bacterium | reverse complement strand
ATGGTAATCGACTCCCAGATGTGCTATTTTCTTCATGGGCTGACACTCCTTTCATTAATTAATTTTAATTTCGGGTGTGATGATTATATCACATTTTGTGTCAGCCCGTTTCATATTATCTGGGATGGCTAAAGATCCTGCACCAAAAAATTCCTCTTTGTAACCAAGATGTCCATATTCACCGATAGATTCAATTTTATGTGCTGCGCGTAGAGGTATCCAAACGGCTTTATCAAAAAACCTCCTTCTTACCTCCTGCATTTCAAACCATTTTTGATCCATTTGAGTGCCCTAGCGTCAAGAATGAGCAGACACAAAAGCCATTGATATACTAGGATATAAGAATAATCGCCCTGGCGTTTGTGGTATGCTCAATTCTTTTGTTAGCATTATCTTTCCCACATGGGAGGATATCTGACTTGTGTTATTAAGTGATGCAGATCAAGCATTGTTTCATGTATATCGGCACATATCTGTTTCAAATCGTCGAGTTTAATTTCTTCAATTTTGGTCTTGAGCTTGCCGCGAGCTTTTAGTGATGATGTTACAACTTTTCCACTATTTTCATCAAGAATGATCGAATTATGTGCATATTTATTTCGTTGAACCTGAATGGATTTTATTCTTCCAACAACCTTTTTATAATCCGAAAGATGAGGAAATTCGGATTGTAGCTCATCACATAGAGTGGCCAAAATATCTACTCTCTGCATGAAACTTGAATGAGCTGTCAGAACTGCTGCCCGCCAATCCATTGTTTCTTCGTATCCTGCGAGCTTGCTAATAGCAAGAATGAGATTGGACTCAAGACTACCCCATAAAGCAAAAAGTCTTCCTAACTCGACCAAATATTCTTTTGGAGCAGGCCAGTTTTCAGGAAATTTATAATCTTTCATATGACCACCATTAGAAAATGCTAACCCACAAACCTCGCAGTTAGCGCAGTTTGCGTTGTAATGATAGACGTTTTATAAGCCTTGGGCTTATAAATGATGAAGCATGATCACATGGTCAACAATCCGCCTTCGCTAAAAAGCTATGGCGGGACAAGGGAGGTGCCATCATGCTTCATTATTATTGCAAACAGTTTTTGGAATATTGCCAACTGGCAGATTTCTCAGTACGTTCCATCCAAGCTTTAACCATCCGGCTGAATTAATTTAAAGCCTTCCTGAAATCTCAAAGAGTCCGGTCAGTTAAAAAGATCACTTATCAACATCTGATCAATTTTGTAGCCGACCACAAAGACCACTCAATACGTGTAAGAAAGTCCCGTGTCTGCTTGTTTAGACATGGCCGGGTATATAATGTCTTTTTGCACGAGCCATTTTTCGTCGATTCTCTTAACAGGGTAGTTTTAGGGGTAAAATCGGTCGATTAAGACCGTTTCAGAGACGTTTTTAAGGCATTTTTTTGGCAATGTCAATTACTTAGCGTGGCCCGACCCCAGCCCAGATGATCGCCTTCATTCTCAGCTTTAATATCAGCTCTTTTCCCTTCCTGAGATGATTCAGATATCTTCTCAGCGGAGAATGAAAAAGAGCGCAGAATATCTATTACAATTTTTGTATCTTTGTCTTTTGACATATGAAAAAATGCTGCGTAGAAAGTAATTGAAATGTTGAGACGTATAAGGTGGGGCACCACCGGCCAGCAAAAGCCACAGGCTGGAGCTGGGCAGGTGATTGCCCTAGTTATACTTTCCAATTTAGCCCTTCACCTTTGATAGGAAGGGCTCTAATAATTTCCTGAAGGCATTCTAAATTTGTTTCTGGTTCTTTCCACACATACTGTTTTAACAATTCTGGAACTTTTCCCTTGGTGCCATCCTTGTCCTTCAAAATCATTGTTATTATGCTAAACCTTTCTTTCTTCTCTCGTTTTTCTGAAATAGCGTAGTTTATCTCTGTTGCTAAATAGCCTTCATCCTCAAAATCCGGTGTTATGAAGAACACAGCGGCGCAGGATTCTTTCATTCCTTTAAGCAATCCACGTTCAAGTTCTGTCCCTGCGGTCATTATGTCCTCGTCGAGCCATGTTTCAAAACCAATCAGTTTTAATGTTTTGTTAAATTGTCTTATGAGAGGCTTATTTTTTCCTTTATGACTTAAAAAAACTTTTGTATTCTGGCTCAAAATAAATTCCTCCATATATACAGAAAGCCTTACCACTGTTTCTATAGCTGGTTCGTTAAACACCTCTGTTTCTTGATGCTCAAATTCTGGTGTTATTGTGGCTCTGCCCCAAAGCCAATCATATTTCTGAATAGTCTCTATTTCAGATTTTAACAAATCAAGGTCAAATATATATGCATTTTTACGAGGCAAGATCCACTTCATATCAGATTTTGATATTATCTGATTAAGCTCTTTAATCGCATCACGTTTGCTTAGCTTGTCCCTTAGCGAAAATTCAACAACAAGGCCCTTTTCTTCATTTGGAAAATGGTCCTTGTCATTAATGATTATTTCCGTGCGACCAGAATAGGCAACATGTGGATATAAATAAATCATGATAAAGAAATTATCTTAAAGCATAACGAACGCTTCAGCCGCAGCGATTAGCTGTCGGCTACAAGAGCTATGTTATGTTTCTTTACGAGGGAGATGAGGCACAAAACGCCTCGGCACTGTTTTTTCTTCTAAAGATTCATCCCAATATTTTTCGTTGATTTCTTTTAGTATTGTTCCACATTTGACTACTTCAATCGAAAAAAGTTTGATCAAATTAGCAAGGATTGCATAATATGAAGAAATTGTATGCGGCAAAACGAGTAGGTCAGAATTATCGTGCCCATCATATACCAAACAGTCTTCGGCCCCTAATACATAGCTTTTAGCAAGTGCCCTATAGCTTCTATGCGTGAATTTCGAAAAGCTTTTATAGTTTTCCGTTAATTCATCAGCAGCAGTATCCCCAATAGTTTTTCGTATAAAATCACGATATTTTTTATGGGGGATTATTTCATTATTGTACCATCGATTCAAACTATTATTGCTCCGCTCAGTATCACTATTAAAATATGCAGCGAGATCTAAAGTTTCTATTACATCTCTAAAAAGGCGGCATGCTAATCTATGCTTTTTTGCGTTTATTAATTCAAGACAATCTCGAAGAGCATCTAAGGCATCAATATGTAACATCCATATCGCTTTTTCTTTTGATGTGTCATCCCTGTGATATCTTCTTGAATTTGACGATATGTAGTCATAGTATTTACTTAATAGGAATGAAGCTTCACGAATAAATTGATTTTGAGCTTCATATTCATAAGGATTATTGTATGCCTCTTCTGGATCTCTTTCCCATACAAAGCTAGTCATTTTAATTCATCTTTTATTTGAAACATAACCATACGCTAATCCGCCTAAGAAACGCCAGCTTTTTAGGTCGGCGTTCAGCGATTTCTTATGCGGCTTGTCTATCTCATGTGTAGCTATCCGATTCAACAATCTTAATCTCCTCTTCACTCAAGGAATACAGGTCATAAACCAATTGGTCAACTTGGCGATCAGTGGCTTCAATTTGGCGTTGAAAGGCGGATTTAGCCTGGGGGATTCTCGCTTCCGCCAGTTGTTGGCACAGGGCCAATATCCTGTCAACCAGTTTTACCATTTGGTCGTGGAGGGCTTTATCAGACGGCTCGGCAAAGTCGATGGGGCGGATGGGGAGTTTTTTTACGTAAGCTATTTTCATTTGAGAGAATATCTCCCCTGTGTTTCCTATTTGGTTTTGAAAGTAGAAATCCATAAGTCGCGAATTAATGAGCCCTAATATGTATTTCAAATTGTAGGTCTTATCTTTTAATAAAATGCAATGTAATGAGTTTTTTACAAAATAATTCTTTTCATCGAAAGTACCTATTAATCGTCTAGCATTTTGCCGTGTAAGGATTTTTGTTTGCTTGAAAACTCTTTCATTTCTGAGCCAGATTCCTGACCGAGATAATTTCTTGAAATCTAAAGCGCTTACAGCTTTTTTCTTCGCCTTTTCTCTTTTTCTCTTCATTTCCTCCTCGATCAACGAATGATCATAGCAGATATATCGACCTGTCCATTCGATTGTATATCGTGATACTTCATTTCCCTCTAGCCATTTTTCATATCTATCATCAAAAGCGCAACCTGACAGGAATAAATCCTTAATCGTGCCAAGTATGATGCCATCTTTGACATCACAAAACCTCTCCAGATTATGAGCTTTTTCCCGTACCTTCCCAATAATTCCCATGAATTTCTCTTGCTGCTTCACATTAAAGACGTGACCATCGTTTGCCAAAAAGGTGGAACGCTGTACTTTGTTTACCTGGAATTCCCTTTGAGATAGATCAGTGATGTCATAGCAACCAGTTGCAATTGGGGTCTGACCAAGCTATCTGTCTTAATTTACATTAAAAACGTTCCAGAAGTAGGTGTTATCATCGCTTAGAGTTACCTTTTTATGGCCCGAATTGGCTATATAAGATGCCTGTTGTTCACGAAGCTGGTAATCTTCATCCGATTTGACAACCTTTCGTCCTTTTCTTTGCTTCGAAAAGCCAATACATCCAACGCCGACGGTCCTTTGAAAATTTCAAAAGAAACTCTTTTTTATGACAACGATGGGTAATGTGCCAAATATAACCTGGAATGTAGTGTCGTCTT
>JAUVVL010000262.1 GCA_030604635.1 Desulfobacteraceae bacterium | reverse complement strand
CTGATTCTTATCACGATTATAAAAAATATAAGCTTTTAAATATAGTAATTTATTTAATGATATTACTGCTCTTTCTTTACGATCCCTTATACGCGAGTTCACACGATTTGGAATCTGATTACCCATGGAGCGGTCTTAAAGACGCCACCTTACTGCTCATTTCTTTGATCAAAGACCCGTCTGCTCTTACTCTGGGTGCGGGGCAATTCCCCATTGTCGACGATTTCTACCTGGCACCGCACCAGAATCTTGCGGCGGATTTCCGTTGCCACCCGCTCGGCCAAATGGATATCATCCGCCTTTTCCACACCCGTTCCACGTTCGACCTTGACAAGCATCATGTCCCGTCCGCTTTCCCGTTGTTTGAGATGTATCTGAAATTCACTTCCGATCCCGTCCACCCGGCCCAGAACATGATCGATCTGGCTCGGATAGATATTTACAGCCCTGTAGATAAACATATCATCTGTACGGCCAAGAATACTGTCATGCCTGGGAAACGGTACCCCGCAAGAACATGCCTGATCCAGAATACGTGTAATGTCATGGGTTCGATATCGAATCAGCGGGCTTCCCTCTTTACTCAATGTGGTGACAACCAACTCGCCTTGCTTACCGGGAGGTAATGGTTTTAATGTTTCAGGATCAAGAACTTCGAAAATAAAATGGTCGGCCCAGTAGTGGATTCCATTATGATGGCTGCAATCGAGCCCCGTACCTGGGCCATATAGTTCTGTTAAACCATATATATCAAAAACATGTTCCACATTCATCAGTTCCTTGATACGCGTTATCATGGCATCGCTGTGGCGTTCTGCACCCAGAATAACCTTTTTTACCTTTATCCTGGACAAAAGATTGCGTTTATGAATCTCCTCGGCCATGAGCAGAGCCATGGAAGCCGTGGAGCAGAAAACAGTGGTGCCCATATCTATCATCATTTCACAGTGCATTTCAGCGTTGGCAGGACCAACAGGCACAGCCATGGCCCCGAACCGTTCACAGCCTGCCTGAAATCCGACACCAGCGGTCCATAAGCCATATCCCACAGCAATCTGCACGCGATCTTCGCGTGTAAGACCTGCAAGTTCATAGCACCGGGCAAAAATGTCGGCCCATACATCAAGATCTCTTTGTGTGTAGCAAAGTACCTTGCGCTTCCCGGTAGTCCCCGAAGATGCGTGAATCCGAATAATATCTTCAAAAGGCACCGCGCGTAAAGGAAAGGGGTATTCTTTCTGAAGATCATCTTTATCTGTAAAAGGTAGATGTTCGATACTTTCAAGAGACCGGATATCTTCGGGTTTTAGGCCGGCATTTCCAATTTTCTCCCTGTAAAAGGGTGAATTGTTGTATGCGTGGGCAACTGTCCATTGAAGACCTTCAAGTTGAATCTTTTTTAATTTATCTTCAGTTAAATCATAAGGAATAAAGCTCATGATATTCTCCTTTAACTGTTGGAACTAGCAAAAACCTAACACCTATAAACCGGAACCTAAAAATTAATTTATCGCGAAAGCACGAAAATACGAATAAAAGTGCCTAAAGTTTGAAGTGAGCTAAAGTGAGCTAAAGCCCGCCCTGGTGCGACTCGTTCATATTTATTGATATAGGCTATGCATCATTCCAGACCTGACTTTTTGAGTATAGAGTTTTGGTGAACGGTCTGGGCCAGGGTTGTGGAACTCGCCTACGGCGAGACCAATTATAATCAAATTGACAGAATACCATAACTTTAGGCACTTTAGTTCACTTTAGGCACTTTACACTTTTGCATACATAGAATGAATAAACCAAGTTATAAATACGTGATCGTATTTATGAATACATGTACTAAGAAACTATAATTATACGAGTTTCGAGTTTCTATGATAATATCCCGTCTCGATTGCTTCTATGGAAGCACCAAGCATCTCCTTTTTATCTGCCAGTTGATTTTCCAGAACAGTCTTGACGTCATCTATAGAACAAAAAAACTTGTTTTCAAAGCTTTCCGAGATTACGGCCATGGTATAACCCAGCAGAACCAGGTTGACGGACTTTGGGTTTTTTATTTTCATTGCCAGATTATCTGCATCAACTGTAAAGACAGACCAGTCAATTTTCGGCGTGACATGATTAGAACAGTTCACCACTGCCCATGCATCTGATTTCAGATAAGAACCATGCTGGGCTAAGCTTTCCGACTTTAAGGCCAACAAACCGTCTGCCTTAAATGGTCGTATCAGGGGGCTTGAAAAACTTCCCACCTTAAGGTGTGATAAAACCGTTCCCCCTCTCTGGGCCATCCCGTGGGTTTCCGACGTAAAGACTGAAAACCCTTTTATGATTGCCGCTTCTGCCAGAAGACGCGTGACAAAAATGACGCCCTGACCGCCCACGCCGCTGATAACGATCTGCTGTCTCATGAATCTGCTCTACTTTCGATTTCTCAACTTCTCAACAAATTGTTGGAGGCTCCTTTATCATCTAATACTCCAGAACTTATTGAGAAGTTACCCGATTTCCTTAATCGATTTCTTTGGACATACGTGTATGCACACACCGCATCCGCTACACAGGATGGGGTCAATACTAACATTTTCATCCGCTTCATTAAAAATAAGCGCAGGGCATTCAAAATGATTGATGCAAAAAGCACAACCATCACAGGTATCGTCGACTTCAACCTGAATATACGGCTGTTCGGACCTGTCTTTCCAAAGCCGGTCAATAAGACATGGATGCCTTGATATTACAACTGCCGGTCCGTGCTCCCTGCTGTATTTTACGGCCTCTTTAACCAGGGGTATAAATTCTTCCGGATTGTAAGGATCACCCTCTTTGCAAAATTTCACTCCACATCCCTCAACAAGCGTCTTTATATCGACAGAATCGAGCGACTCCCCCCCGGCGCCCAGCCCGCTGGCGGGTGTCGGCTGATTGCCGGTCATGGCTGTGGTCCGGTTGTCAAGAATCACCAGAACAAAACGCACCTTCTGAACCACCGCATCGATAAGGGCCGGGACCCCTGCATGAAAAAATGTGGAATCTCCAATGGTCGCCACAATGTCTGGCCGTTTTTTTTCATTTTTGTAGGCATGATAAAATCCGGCGGCCTGGCTGACGGCAGCCCCCATGCAGAGTACGGTGTCGACCGCACCAAGGTTTAATCCGAGGGTATAACAACCGATATCGCTGGTATATATTCCTTTTGGTGCTGCCTTCTTGATAGCGAAAAAGCTTGCCCGATGCGGACAGCCCGCACAGAGCGTCGCCCGTATTCCAGGCTCGGATGGCAGATCAATTTTCTCTGTATAAACACCAGCAAATTCGCAGACGATTTTTTGAATGATTTCAGGTAGAAGTTCTCCAACCATTGGCACAGAATTCGTCAACTTCCCCTTGACAGAATGCCGATCCGCCAGCTGCATCTCAATGACACCGGTTGTCTCTTCAATGACCAGAATTTTATCATAGGTATCGATCAAATGTGAGATGAATTCCGCATGCAGAGGATATGGCTGCAGTACCTGGTACAGAGGGATGACGTCCCAAATGTTCAGATCTTTCATTATTTCTTGGGTATGGGCTGCCGCGACACCGGATACAATCACAGCTTTTTGAGCAGTTGTCTCGACATTGAGCCTGATCGGCGCAGTTTTCTGGTAAAAGGAAAGGGCTTTAAGTTTTTTCTCCAGCTCCTGATGCAAATGAAAACGGAATTTAGGCGTTGCTGCCCAACGCGCCGGGTCCTTTTGAAAATCAACTTTTCTTTCACACGGCTGGATATCTCCCAGCAGAATATCCTGGCGAGCATGACAAACTCTTGTGGTCGGACGCAGCATTACCGGAATTTCAAAGGTCTCCGAAAGCTCAAAGGCCATGGCCACCATCTCTTTTGCCTGCATGGGGGAGTCCGGATCGAGCACAGGTATCTTTGCCATCATCGCCATAAGCCTGCTGTCCTGTTCTGTTTGTGAAGAGTGCGGTCCCGGATCATCAGCGCTGACCACTAAAAAGCCGCCCTTAACGCCAAGGTATGCAGCGCTCATAAGAGGATCGGATGCCACGTTTAATCCAACCTGCTTCATACTGACCGCTGAACGCAGCCCGGTCATGCTGCCGGCATAGGCAATCTCAAAAGCGACTTTCTCGTTAACCGCCCACTGGGCATGCCTTGAATCCGAACCTTCTTTTTGCAAGGAAACAAAGGAAGACAGAATCTCGGAAGCCGGAGTGCCCGGATATGACGTTGCCATAACACAACCGTTTTCCATCAGCCCTCGCGCTATTGCTTCATTTCCCAGCATTAATTTTCGCTTGCCCACTGAATTCCTCCAGTTAACCCGGATTTCTCATTTTGAAACCGCATTGCAGTATTTTTCTAAATTGTCAATCCATTTCCTGACGCGATCCTTTTCATATGCCTTTTCCCAGGCCGCCAAAATGACATCCACTTGAACTGTTTTTTCGTAACTTCTCAATAAATTCTGGAGCCCACTGGTGATAAAATGTAAAAGGGCTGGCTGTTTGAGCGTGTTAGAGAGCCTTAAGAAAAAACAGCTAATAACAAGATTCATCTTTTAACGTATGATTGACGCCATTAAACAGTTGGTATTAAAGGATTGGCTACTGTTTTTTCTTTAGG
>JAUVVL010000109.1 GCA_030604635.1 Desulfobacteraceae bacterium | reverse complement strand
GGCTGCCCCAAAAACCACTATAAGGGAGATGCGAGCACAAGGGTCCAATAGGTTCCATATTTGGATGACGGGTTACGAAAACACGCGGCCCCAATTTCTGTAAAGTTTGAGTTCATGATGTTTTTACAATGACCGGGACTATTCAACCAGCCTGCAACTACCTCTTCACATGTTTCGCTGCCTGCTGAAATATTTTCTCCAACAGATTTCCAGGCATATCCGACCTTTTTAACCCTCTTGTCTGCCGAAGACCCTTTTGATCCTGTGTGGCTGAGAAAATCATGTTTAGCCATATCCCTTGAGTGATTCAATGCAGCTTTTACCAGGGTTGAATTCCATTTGATCGGACCGGCGGGAGTAAATGTTTTAAGGCCACATTTGCGTTTAAATGACCTTGCGTTATTAATAAGGGTTACCATCTTTTTTTTAATTATTCCAGATGGCTCACATTTAAAAAACTTATTTTTAAGAATAACAATTGTCTGTTTTTCAGGAGCAGGGCATCCAACGAGTAAGGAGAGGCTTAAGACTAAAACGAAAGTGGTTTTCAATTTTGTAACTCCAACATTAAAGAGGGTCATCGTTAGAGAACCGAAACTCGTGCAGAAATTCCATTGCTAAAGCACCTTCTGCGCAAACATCACCGTTCTTGTACTATAATATAGCGCAGCATGCCAACCTTTTCGCAATGCCAATCAATATACCAATATATGTCACCAATTATCCACTTTTATCTAACTGAGGTGTCGGGGAGTTTTATCGAAATTTGCCCTTAATTAAGCGTAATGGGTGATCAGATGTAAAAGCGTGTGCGGTTTGAGGGTATTAGGGATCGTTTAGAAAGAGCCTAACTCCTATCACGATTATAAGAAATATAAGCTTTTAAATATAATAATTTATCTAATGATATTACTGCTCTTTCTTTACGATCCCTTGTACGCGAGTTCACACGATTTGGAATCTTATTACCCATTGAGCGGCCTTAAAGACGAAAACTCCCCGACCCCTGATCTAACTGGCGAATAGAAACTTTAATATGATGTCCCAAAGATCGCGGGTTCAATTTCCAGTGCTGAAGCGCTCCTTCATCCTTAGACGACAAGGCATGCAGAACCTTCTGCTTGCTTCGCGTTCGGCAGGAGTTAGAGCCAGGCCTAGGTCGTCACCCAAATGCCTTAAAAGTCCTTCTTCAAAGCCCAGGGGCCTTAGACCCTCGATACTCTTAATCTTCCAGCCGTTTTGGTGCTTATTAAGTCTTATTAGCACGGAATTGTGGGTTTTACTGTCGCCAAGGATGTAATTGCGTTTGCCTGAGTAGATTACGCTCAGCCTCACCATTGCCTGTACAATGGCCAGGCTTCCATCGGTAAGGATAGTAGGCGGCTCCTTGAAGAAAATCCGGGGCTCATCAAACTTCCTATATGCCCTCTTAATAAGCTTTCTCATAAGAACGATATCAAAATCGAGACTGTCACTATAGTCTGGTGAGAAAAGGCGCATGCTCTTCTTAAGATCTTCGCCCTGGACAGCTGCTACCCCTTTTTCAATCAAATCTTCCACAAGTTGATGATCACTCAACCCAAGTGTGGATGTAGCAGCCGGGCTCTCATTAACAGCGCCGGGCTCTTGAGTTCGTGAATCCATACGATCACAACCCCATAGAAGTAAAAGTGGGCTTCCCACAGCCAACACGACAACCCGGCAGAACAAAAACCCGGGATAAAACCTTTTAAGCTTTAACTCCATTTTCTCATTATAACACGAAATCCCCAACGCCTTAACCCGAAATTACGTTAAAGTTGTCAAGATGTGATACCATATCCTTTAAATGTCAGCTACTTCGCATGGCCAGACCCCCATCCACGTATCAGTTGACAACCAATATTTCAATGGATGTCCTGGAGATCCTCGTCCCGGAAATCCTACAATAGATATCATAGACTTCGATGGTGTTGATTTATAACCTAAATCAATACCTGTTGTGGATGGTCCGAATGCTTGACTTAAGGCAGTAATCATGAATTTTCGGCTTACGTGTCGAAACACAATGTAGTACGATCAGGCCACACAGAAGTCTTGATTATTGGCCACCGGCACCAGAGGCTATGATGCCTTTACACTTTGGCCCTTTTTGGTTATAGTCTTCACATAAAAATATTGTTCAAATTCTAACTTAAAATGTGTTACAAAAGTGGAGGCAGGTCACCCATTATAACTTTTCAGAACTTTCAAAAACTAATTGATAGATATAAAAAAAATAAGATGATAATCTGATTTTGCTTGTTCGTAGTCGCTATTAGATTTTTTTCTGTCAAGTTTATTTTCTTTGATTTCATTAATCGGTTGGCTTTTATAGGCGATTAAAATTCCTTTAAAGAAAAAGCGAGGCCTTATAATTCAATGAATATACAAGAATTGCTGATAATAGCTCCGCCAATTTTGTTGGCACTATCATTTCACGAATATGCGCATGCTTATATTGCAAACAAGTTTGGAGATGATACTGCAAAGCAAAGTGGTCGTTTAACCCTGAATCCACTCGCACATCTTGACCCAATTGGCACAATCATGATTTTTTTAGTGCATTTCGGGTGGGCCAAGCCAGTACCAGTAAATTTACATAGGTTAAGAAATCCCAAAAAAGATATGCTCTGGATTAGCGCTGCCGGTCCTCTTGCAAATATGATTTTAGCACTTATAAGCGGTCTTTTGTTAAGATTTATCTTCGCCTTTGGCGGGGCACCTAATCAGCATTCCATTATAGGTCTGCTAATATATGCTGTGTTTTGGAGCTTGCAAATCAATCTGGCTCTGGCCATATTTAACCTGCTTCCAATTGCTCCCCTAGATGGCTCTAAAATTTTATTCGGACTTTTGCCGGTCAAACATGGGGACAAAATTTATTTCTTGGAGCGATATGGGCCTTTTATTCTTCTCGGATTAATCATATTCGGACGAGCTACGGGTGTGCCCATTCTGGGTGGATTGATCTGGCCTTTTGTGAAATTTTTCAGCAAAATTTTTTCGGGAATATGAGATTGATAATCAAAACATCTTTTTTACAAGAGATGGTCAGAGTAAAGATATTCGACTTGAGGTAATGGGTGTAGCCCATATATTAATATGGAATTTGATTTGATCCTTTTTATTGCGATTGCGATTATAGGCCCGATCTTTGGCGGCAAAATGTGTGCTGTGCTTGAGAAAAAAGTAACTGGAAAAGTGCGTCACGGTAATGAATTCAAAATAAAGCGTATGAAATCAAATCTCATCTCAATTGCCATAAGCTATATAGCGACATTTCAGATAACAAGTCTAATATATGGGAAAATAACTCATGATTTAGACTGGGTGATAAGAGCATTATCAATAGCAGCGGGTATAAGCATTTATTTATTGCTTCATCGTAGTATTTATCGAATTCTGATCAGAAACTATCAAGATTTCGCAAATTGAGTACTTCTCATCAAAAGGATGATGGGTAGTGATAATTGGGAAATATATTAAATAGTTATATCCTACATTGTAGCATTCATGGAAGGGATATGTTTCTGGGAAGGAGGAGTGAGCTAAATAGAAGATTGGTTGCCTAATGTCGCACCTGCAAATTATCTGAATCAATAGCAGATTTAGTTTGTAAATCAAGCATTTTTAGGGCTTTAAATTTGCTAAGTTCAAGGCAGAAAGCAAGCATTTGCATGGTTAGCCATTACCATCCTTCGCCGTTTGCACCAGATCACATGCCGCACAACAAATCCGCTCAAGATTCAGTACAATGAGTACGAACTTCAACTTTTCTGACAGAGCGTTGTATTCTGGTGGTTTTCCGCTCTTACCGAGAGCTTGATGCAACAAGCCAATCGAAATATGGGTCGCTTTGCGACCGAAGTCCGGCAGTGCATTGTAAAGGTCACTTACTGACTGTTGTGTAAGACGTGAAGATAAGTCGTGAGCAAAGTTGTTCCGAAGCTTCCCCAACCGCTTCAAGGCACCTCTGAATTGAGCATCGAAACCAAGACAGCAAAGAAGATCGATTTTCTTGGCGTAGCTGAGATCTATATCAGTAAGATACTTGGATTCGACAACAACTAAACCTAAGTACCGATCAACTTGCGCTTCAACATAGAGGTGAGAGAACGACACAGCCCACTTCATCTTCAGCGAGAAGAGATTTCAAGAATGAAGGATTGATATCTTTGGTGATCATATTCTCGATATGGCTAACGACCGCAAATCAGCCGCGCGGCTTTTTGCGTCAGCTGCATTTGCTTTGTTATCTGTCAATATTATCAATAAAAGCTACTAATGCTTCCATTGCCGGAAAAACTTTTCGATATTTATCAACAACGAGTTCTATATTTTCTTTGGGGCTTTTCACCGAGTAATCTACATATGGAATCGGAAGTCCATCTGCTCCTAATACGTCTGACAAGTTCCCTTCAATATCCATATTACGAAAAGGAGAGCTTTTACCGTGCGATATTTCATTGCGTGCTTTTGCTATTTTATTCCAATGCCTTATTTGTTTTTGTAATGCTCTTATGTGTGGATTTTTATTGAAATTGTCATCATTGTTCAACTTGTCCATAATTTGATCAAAGTACATTTTATTAAAAAGGTCGGGATAACAGACACTTTTAATCACTGAGGTCATTCTTTCCCAACAGCGATAAATGCATTCATAAGAGTTGTAAAGATGGTACCAAAAATGTATTTCCGGTATACCGATAGCATCTGGCACGTCTTCTTCATCGAAAGCTTTGCCGTTGGTGCCTTTTGGAAATTCACAATCTTGCCTCGCAATTACTGCATATCCTAAAGAAAGCTCAATATGGGCTACGCTCCAAAACAATTCAGCCATATTTTGACGAAATTCTTCGGCATCTAATTTGAAATGTGCTGCAACTTGTGCAGACCATCTTTGCAAATTTTCCATCGGAAGTTTTTTCGTAATGACGGGTATTTTATACTTGCCGAACAGATTATTAATTTCTTGTTGTATTTCATTAATGTTCATTTTTCAGATAACAGTGTTGATAGATGTAAAATTTTTCCATGATATTGGTCTATATATATGGAAAATTTTTCCACGTATTCGTATATTAAGTTCGATTACGGTAAATATTGTAGTACTATCTTGCCACATATCTTGTCAGAAAACCAGATATCTAAGGGGTCCAAAATCTTGTGATACGATTAACATAGTTTCATTCCAGATGGAACGTCATTGGGAAACCCTGATCATCTCCCTCACACTACATGTTGTATAATTATGTTCAGAACCAAGCCGGTCTTTAATTCACGATGTCTTGCCTAATGTTGCACCTGTAAATTATCTGAATCAATAGCAGATTTAGTTTGTAAATCAAGCATTTTTAGGGCTTTAAATTTGCTAAGTTTAAGGCAGGAATCAAGCATTTGCTGTCGTTAGGATGAATCACTATATTTTGAGCTTTCCAGTCTCAATGAAGATACATTCAATCTGGACCTGATTGTGATAGGGTTGTTATGCCGCAGCGGTATAACATGCCATATGGGCGTCAAAAGCCGCTTGGTTATTTTTTTTTAATATTTCTTCAAGATGTGAAACACAATAATATTGTTGATAATTTTTAAATATATGATAGGAATGAGATAGCTGAAGATGAAATTTAACTTTTTAATGTGCACGGTTATTGCATTTTCTCGCTATCTTCGATTTTCATTACTTCACGAGAAAACAATACAATAAATATGTTAGATTTTATTGGTGCTCAATTTAGTAAGGTAAAATAATTGTGATATTTGCCATATCCATAGGATCGAGTGGACACGGAGATGAAAGATATATTCTTTATATTCCGTTTTCAGTTTCTCCAGGCAGGGAGATATCGAAAATTGATATCGGGAAAAACTTTAGTATCGATGGATATGAAATAGGATTTGAAAAGCCAGAAAATTTCTATGCCCTGACTATTGGTTCCTTTGCTTCAGAAGAAGAAGCACAAAAATATTTTCCTAAACTAAAATCAGCGATTCTCTGGGTGTCTTTAAAGTACATGATTGGTTTAAGTATGCCAAATGAACTTGGCGCGGTTACTTTAATGGATGCCCCAAAACCAGTTCCAGAAAAAGGACCAATTAGAAATATTGCTGAAATAGCAGGCTGGAATGCGATCGATGGGTATTACGATGCTGATAAAAGTATTGTAAGGCCAGAGCATAAGAGATTAACCCGCTGGGAAACTGGAACGGCTACCGTCATAGCAAGCTTGGGTTCGGATAATTTTGTTGAATGTTTAAAACAAGCACTATCTTTTTCCAACCCAGAAAAAGTATTGACAGATTCTAAATTAAAGCTCGCCATAGAGCTATATTCTTCGTTTTTTTTCGAGCAAAGCACGAACGCAAAATTTATAAGACTGGTAACTGTGCTGGAAGCATTGACCCCAAATTATTCAATGCCTGAAAGCTGCAAACAAGTAGTTGATGAGGTAAAAAATTATATTAAATCAAAGCGAAATGAACATGATTCAAATGCTAGTGAATGGAAAGAATTAGAGAGCTTATTAAGCCGTGTTGGCCAACTCAAAAAAACATCCATTGGGATGTCTGTTCGTACTTATATTTCTGGTTTAATAGATGACAATCCTAAATTGGGTGACAAAGAGGAAGTAATAAATAAATTGAAGGAGTTATATAATCACAGAAGTAAACTTTTACACGAGGGTGAGACGGACAGTCTTGCTGTTCAAGAAGGATTGCAATTTCTTACGGATTTTATACCAAAGTTACTTGAATTCCTCTATACAATTGAGGCAGAAGCATTAAAATAAAATCTAACAAAAAAATCAACATTGACAACCAAGAGTTACGGCCTAAAAAGCAGGCCTCCACTCTTGGTTGCAAGTTATTTAGGCGTTAGGCAGCATAAAGGAGTCACTATGAGTCTTACAATGTGGGTTCGCAATATGTATTCAGGCCCCGGAGGTGGGGCCTACACGGGACCTGGCGGTGGCATGGATACTGGCCCAGGTGGAGGTGCATACACTGGCCCAGGCGGAGGTATGTATTCAGGCCCTGGTGGCGGTGCGTACACAGGCCCCGGAGGTGGCCTCTACACCGGTCCCGGTGGCGGGGCTTATACAGGCCCTGGAGGTGGGCTATATTCCGGCCCTGGTGGCGGCCTTTATTCGGGGCCTGGTGGTGGCCTGTATACCGGCCCAGGCGGGGGCATGTACACCGGCCCCGATTCTGAGCCCTATATGGCTGTATTTCCTCCTTGGCCTCTTCTTGTTGGCCTGCTTCAACAAATGGGCATGGATCAAGAAGCCAGTCTCATTGCTGAAGCACTCGAGAGCATAGGCTGGCGTGCCTAACAAATCGCTCCAGGTGACGTCCCTGGCGGGCCGCCACCTGAGCTCATCGTTATGCAACTGTAACTAAATTGTCTTCATGAAAAGTTACGAGAAAATATTAAAATTAGCCATTGATGGTGAACTACCAAAAAACATATCCGAAGATAACTTCCCAGATATTGATTTATTTGTCGAACTTTATCAACGTGGTTTTATTGATGCAATAGATGCAAGTAGCTTTGATGGAAAGGCATACTTAAATCCGAAAATAACTTTTGAAGGCAGAGAATATTATGACAGTTTAAAACGTACAACAACTCAGCCAATGACTACCAATAAAAATAAAATCAAGAAAGTATTTGTTTCATATGTTAGAGAAAATTCTGATGAAGTTGATCGAATATGCAAGAAATTTAAAGAAGAAGGTATTAGTTATTGGATTGACCGTGAAGATATAGAACCTGGGAAATTATGGAAGACGGCAATAAAAGATGCTATAAGCAACGGAGCATATTTTTTAGCATGTTTCTCAAAGGAATACGCAGAAAAATCTGTAACGCATATGAACGAAGAAATTTTAGTAGCAATTGATATCTTAAGGAAAAAGCCTTTTAATAGCGGCTGGTTTATTCCAATAAAATTATCTGAATGTGAAATACCAGCCATTGATATAGGGGCTGGCAACACATTGCAAGATATACATCATTTAAAATTTCATGAAGATTGGGATACCGAGATTGAAAGATTAGTTGATATAATCAAAAGAGAAGAAGAATCAAAACAACCTGATATTTATGACGAGTTCTTTAAAAAACAATATATCTATCAAGGCCTTAAGAGCTTAATTGAAAGAGGGGATGGCACTGGATTTCATAATGCAGATTTGGGGCATCCTGTTTACCGCCTTGGTGCTTCCGATGCGTCTGAGGAGATACTCAAAGACTGGGAATATGCAGATTCACCTGAAAAAAACTTGCTGTTTAAAATGCTTTCGAAGTTAACCAAAGAATTAAAGCAATCAGGCATTGAGGATATGCGTTTCATATGGTGGTATGATTTTAGTAAATGGAGGGACTTTTGCAAGTTTGCCATAGATGTATATGATAAGAAGAAAGGCTATAAATAAAAAGGCATAACAATCTCATGGACGGTGAACGAGTGCCAGCGGTGACTGTTTTGCTTTTGTTCGTTTTATAGATTGCAATCGATTTTATAGCTCTCAATATCATACAGGCACTCGTCATTCATGAGGACGTTAACGTCAGAGAATTTATTTCTCAAATTACAGATACCTTTATAATCATCTAAAATTTAGATGTTATCAGGATGTTGAGAGAAATGTTTCGTATCTATAATTTGAGATGCTCGACTTGTTGCCTGTATCATCACTTTGCAAAAATTGAAGATTTCAAACCGAAATCGCAACCTTGATTATCCCCATTCATATAAGAAAAATCTCAAAAGAACAAGTAAGGTTTTGATTATATGTAGTATGCTGAAATATTGGTGAATTCGAGTTTACATGTATTTGTCATTGTTTCTGGGTCGTATAATACCATAACTATTGTAATCGCTATCTTCATCAAAATGTAACTCATACTGATAATACTTTTCGGCAAGCTTATCAGGCATAGTTGATAGGAAATATGCTTCTGAAGCATCTCCATATGAAAATGAGTAGCTGCTTTGACTTTCTGAACGAGTGAGAATTAATTCATTCTTTGCGCGGGTCATTGCAACGTATAAGATGCGCCGTTCCTCTTCCTCATCATCCTCATTACCTACGCTACGAATGTGAGGATACATTCCTGGTTCAGCGCGAATTACATAACAAACGGGTGATTCCGTACCCTTGGCGCTGTGCACGGTTATCAAAGTTGCCACATCTTGATTTTCCAATCTTGTTGCAGCTGTTGATGTAATCGGATCTAAAGTATATGTCTCGATAAATCTCACCAGATTTCGGTATCGTTCCGCAAGTCTCACCAGCAGGTCAAAATCCTTTCGTCGCAGATTCCATTTATCGTATCTCTCCGACAGGATAGGTTCCAGGAAACTTGCGCCCGCGCTCAATGCATTGGCCGGTGTGTCCCAGTACTTTATTATAGTTTTAGGCCCTTCGACAATTTTCTGTTGGTCTTTTTTAAGTTTGTTAGATATCTGTTCTAAAGCTTCCCTCATATTACCCGTTTCTTTCATTGATGATATCAGTCGCGATGCAGTAACATGACCAATTCTTGGCCAAAGTGTCAAATATCGAATCCAGGCAAGTTCATCATAATGACTCGCAGCTGCCCTAACTAAACAAAGGAGATCTTTGACATGGGCAGCTTGCAAAAAACTTAAACCACCTATGAATATGTATGGGATATTTTTTTCAATCAGCATAGCTTCCACACTTCGTGAAGCCCAGGCGGTCCTTGTAAGAATCATATGATCTTTCCAAGAGGAACCGGTTTCATGGCGTTTGATGAGATCTTTGACAATCCATCTGGCCTCGTCTAAATCACTTTCAAAGTCCATCAGAGCGGGTTTAATTCCTTTACCTCGCTGAGCCTTGAGATTTTTGTTGTAGTTCAAAGCAGATCGTTTTAGCAGCCAGTTGGAAATATCTAAGATCTCCTGTGTGGAACGGTAGTTATCTTCAAGCTTAAGAACGACGGAATCAGGAACTCGTTCCTTAAAAGAATGTACATTCCTAAAGTCAGCACCTCTAAAGGCATAAATGCTCTGAGCGTCATCGCCCACACAGAACAGTTTTGCCGGATCTCTAAGTCCGTCCAGGATAAGCCACTGCAGAGGATTTGTGTCTTGCATTTCGTCAACAAGGATGTGATCGTAAAAAAGTCGTAATTGATCGCCGATTGAAGAGTCTTCATGCAACTTTTTCGCAAAGCGATGAAGAATGTCATCAAAATCAAGATAACGATTCAATTGTTTCCTCTTGTCGTATTCAATAAACACATCGATAATTTTTCTTGAAGTTTTCTCATCGTCTTCTTTGTATTTGTTTAAATATTCCAATGCATTCATGTTAGTATTGCGAGAATATGAATAAATATTTACGAGTTCAGGAGATTTTGGGAAAATTTCTCCCTTTTCAACATGACTTGCCCTGGAAAGCTTCATGAGAGAATTTTGGTCATCCCTATCTATTACTGTAAACTCTTTGATCTCAAATTTATTTGCCATTCTGCGCATTGTTAACAAACAGAAATGATGGAATGTTCCTGCCATTACTTCATTGGCGGCACTCCCTAAACTTAAGTACAGTCTATCTGTCATTTCTTTGGCGGCACGGCGTGTAAATGTCAAAAGAAGTATACGTTTTGGATCAACTCCTTTCCGAATCAGATGCTCAGCACGTGCAATTATTGTTAATGTTTTGCCTGTGCCGGCTCCAGCCAAAACTAAAATATGTTTCTCTTCATACCCGGCCGCTATTTGCTGATTTTCATTCAAACGTATATTAATATTCATATTTTTCATTTCGTTAGGGTTAAAGCAAAGCCCTTTGCGAGGAGAATTTGGCTGATCCTCAGACTGAACAACAAAACATATATCCGGCTTGATCTAAAGGGCGGCAAACATGTCCGCCAATTTATCTCTGCTTATCCTAAGATAGTCCCTATCCCTGGAGAAAACCTCAAGAGTTATGGTGTCGTCGTATCCAATCTCCTTGAGGGCTTTAATAATTTCGGGGAAATTGACGGTTCCAGCCCCGACAGGAAGATGGTTGTCTTCTTCACCGAGGTTATCGCTTGCATGGATATGGCTGATGCGATCCGGGAAAATTTTAATAAAATCGAGAGCCCTTCTGCCCTCTTTATCCCCTATATGGGCATGCCCTGTGTCGAGGGTCAGTTTAAGTCTAGGAAACTTCTCAAAGATTTCCGTAAAGTCCTCCGGTTCCGCCAGAG
>JAUVVL010000227.1 GCA_030604635.1 Desulfobacteraceae bacterium | reverse complement strand
CGCTCAATTTTGCTCAAGTTCAAGGAAGGCGAAAATTTTAACCACAGGAATACATTGAGTATTTTGAGGATTAAAATTTGAGCCTGACACAGAAATTGGGCAAAAGAGGGTGTTTTGCAAAGGTCTCAGGTTATGATCTATTTTTTCCCATGCGTTTACTGTCGATAAGGACTCCCTGCCTTATATAATTCCAGTCTCTTTTTTAAACCCAAGGCCAGCTCTTTGGGGCCTTGCTGCAAAGCCAGTTTAAGCGCTTCTTGGGCTGTTAAAACTGCCTCCTCAAATTTTCCTGCCTCTGCATAAGCCGCAGCAAGCGCATCCAATGCCAACGGATGACTATATTGGTTGATTTTACAAAGCCTTTCAGCCAGCTTGACTGCTTCTTGGCCATTTCGAATTTCCTCATTTTCATGGGTGGCGAATATCCATGAGAGGTTATAGAGGACCTGTGCCATATTTGGGCTGAATTGCAATGCTTTCCGGTAATGAAGGATCGCATCTTCAATTTTCCCCTGATTAGCAAAGATTTTTCCTAAGTTGAAATATGCGTCAGAATAACTGGAACTAATTCGAAGTGCTTCATAAAAATGATAAATGGCCTCTTTATCATTTCCCTGGCGAGCCATGATAATTCCTAATTTGTTGTGCGCCTTGGCATAGTCCGGCTTTATCTCCAGGGCCTTAAGATAATGCCTGATAGCCTCAGCAAAATCACCCTGCCCTTCCAGCGCAATGCCAAGCTCCTTGTGAGCTTCGGCATAATCAGGTTTTAAGCGTAATGCCTTGGAAAAGTGGTCTATAGCTTTATTAAACTTGCCTTGCTCCCTTAAAGCAACCCCCAGGATTAGATGCGTTGATACAAAATCAGGTCTTATCCGTAATGTCTCGGAATAATGCCTGATCGCAGCATCGGTTTTACCCTCCGCCTCAAGAGCTTCACCCAGCTTGTGATGCGCAATATAGTTGTTGTCTGTCACATCAAGGGCATGTTCAAAGAGCATAATACTGTTGGTCCAATATCCTGCTTGTAAAAAAGTCGTTGCCATAAGGATCGAGATAAGTGCTGCCGCCAGTGTGGCAAGCTTTATCTCCCTGGACCGCCATCGAGCCACAAGGTCAGGAACACCCCAGGCAATAACTATAAAAAGTCCTATGAGCGGAACATACACAAAACGGTCCGCTATGGCAGGCCATAAACCTGCCTGCACCAATCCAATTACCGGTACGAGTGTTCCTATGTACCACAGCCATCCTACGGCAAGGTAAGGTTTTGACTTTACCGCCCGAAACACAATAAAAGATATACATACAAGCAACAAACCAGCCCCTGCAACCTGCCATAACGGCAAAGTCTGGGGGTACGGATAATAGACTGCCAGGTTGTGAGGCCAGATCATCTTCTTTATGTAACTTACATAGGAAACCAGAGCGTTATAGACCCTGAGTTTCATCGGAACCAATGCTGTGGATACCACAATTCCAAGACGCTGAACCGCTAAAGAAGATAAAAAGATACCGACCACCGAAAGTGCTAACAACGGAATTTTTTCTAAAACCAGACGTAAAATAAGCGACCATTGAAAGCCGGACTTTGTTGACTTTCGGGTTTCATGGTTACCATCTGATTGAGCCATTTTATAACGGCCAAGCGGCCAATAATCCAACAAAAGAAGTACAAACGGCAGAGTTGCAAGCATCGGCTTAGCCATGAGACCTAATGCAAAAACGAAGAATATCAGCAAATATCTGTAGAAGCCAGGCCGCTTGGAATAATAGATGTAGGTTAACATGGTGAGCATCCAGAAAAAGGTGCTCAGAACATTTTTACGTTCCGCCAACCAGGCAACCGATTCCACATTCAGAGGATGTAAGGCGAACATGGCAGCCACAAAGGCGCTCTTCCATACTGCCCCGGTCATCCGTTTAAACACCATAAACATCAACATACTATTCACTATATGAAGAATCAGACTGATCTGATGATGCATACCAGGCCTCAAGCCATAGAGATGACAGTCCAACATGTGAGATAGCCATGTCAATGGATGCCAATAATCAAAGCCTGGAAAACTGAAGGCCCAGTTAATGCCCTCAAAAGTCAGCCCAGCCCGTACATATTGATTACGCAGTATATATGAATGGTCATCCAAGTTAATAAATTCAAAATTTTGCACCTGCCAATAAACAGCAAGTGTAGCTATGACGAGAAACAGACAGACCAATATATCAGGCCGTATATTGAAGAATTGATCTTTATGGTTTTTATCAACGGTCATGATTGACGATCTCGTAAAAAGTCAAAATTGCGATGGCAAAGTAAAAAGCTCCAAATTCAAGGCGCGCGAATTTCGTGTCATGAGACGTACATTAGCGTACGCCGCAATGACAACGAAATGAAGCGCAACGCTGAAGTTGGACTTTTTACGAAGCCATCATGATTAAATTGTTCTAAATGAGATTATTAACGGCATAATTGTCTTGACAAACACACTGACCATAACATCTTTAAAATATATGTGGCACAGCCTCGACAACCAGCAAAGCACCAATAAGGGGTTCCATCTTACGCTCTGACTGATGAAACAGTTCAGCCAAGCGGAAAGATAATGAGGTCAGAAATGGCGCCACAACAAAAATTGTATTTATTGTCTTGATTTCGAATCCCGCGCTTTCGATAAACTTCACGAGGGACTGCGGAGTGAATTTGCTGATATGTTGTTCATGGTATTTAACAGGGCTAAGCCTATTCAATAGTAATTCTATCAACGGCCAGTGAGACCTATAGTTAGGAGTCGTAATCAACAGCTTCCCTTTAGGTTTCAATACTCTTTTAGCCTCTGTCAATATTCTATGCGCAAAAAAAGGATGAATATGCTCAACAACTTCAATACTAGCTATTATATCAAACGATTTGTCTTCGAATGGCAGCTCTTCAAAGGCTTCTTCAATTATACTAAATTGAATTCGATCATTCAGGGCCTGCTGATGGATCAACTCCCGAGCAAATTCGATCTGTTTAGAACCTATATCCACACCCGTAGCGGTTACATTGCTTCTAAGACCTCCCAATAGACTAAGAAATGTTCCCGGACCACAACCAAAATCGAGTACTTTAAGACCATCTTCTATGCGATCAATAATCTCTTGGAATCTTTTTTCGTGCCAGAATCTCTGAATAGACGAACCAGATTTCATTACATTGTAATAGTAGCCTGCAGGAATACTATCATAATTGAAAACACTGACCTTTGATCTATAAATAGACAAAATCTTATGCTCCCATTTTAATCAACGAATAAAGAATTCATGGTTGCAACCTGTGCGAAGCGCAGCTTAAGTCTATATATCAGAGCCCTTATCGCGAGAAAAATTTGCGAAAATACAAAAACAAAATAAACAGGCTCTAAAAAAAACTTGATCCTGTATGCCTCAGTCCACAAAAGTCGGTTGCATAGGTTCGATATAACGAAAACATAACTTAAAACCAACAATAAACCTATTACTTTAGCTGTGTTTTTCTTGCCGGAGCTTATGCTGAAACAAACCCAAATTAAACCACTAGTAATAACTAAAAATATAAAACGAGTCCCCGAAAACACCCAATTGTATAAGAATGACCATGGCAGATTATCGGTAATAACATTCCCTGTCTTACATCCGGACGGGGACCAGTAATTCGAAAAATTATATCTGAACGATCGGATTATCCTCTGAATACATTTATTAAAATTAGTTTTTAACAGATCTGCAAATATAGCGCTATGGATCAAATTGTCTCGCCAGGTCGTCTCGGAATTAAACTTGTCACCGTAATTGACCGCTTCCAGCGGATATTGAACGCTTATCTGTTTGGCGTATCTCTGAATTAATGATTCACTGGGTTGATACCAGATAACACCTGTCTTGTGATAGCCCGCAAAAGTAGTTGTCGAAAGCGTATGAAATAACACAAACTGTTTTAGGCACAATAAAATTACAATTGCACCAAAAATCGTGACTGAAACTATAGCATCTCTTCTTCTAATCCTCATTATCAACAAACTAACTGCAAATACCGGAAGAAAGTACCATTGAAGAACTGTCCGCGTAAGAAATGCAAGCGAAGCTGCAAGTGACAAACGAATAGAAGATCCATCATTCTTTAAAAACCGCCAAAGTTCATATATCATCCAGGTGATGAAAAACGAGCTGAGGAGTGTACTTTCAAGATAAGTAGCGTATTCAATCGGAGCAGGATGAAGCATCCAAACAACAGCCGCTATTGAAGCGAAAAGAACAGAATCGGTGATTTTTTTGACCCATGTAAAGATCAAAGTGTTCAATAATGCAAATATATATAACCAAACAATATATAAACCTTTATCCACATACTCCAAAAGAGCCGGGCCTGATCCATTATTAGCGAAATAAGCTAATACAGCTCGAATTGAATCCAACATTGGTGGTTGAATATGAAGAAACCAAAGACTGAGGAAAGGCGCATCCCTTAAGCTTTGAATTGGTAATGCTTGCATCATTATATCCGAAGTATATTTCTGATAGTAGATTCCTGAAATTGGATCAGGCCTGAAATAAGCCTCTAAGAAAGCTAAAAAACAGGCACTTACGCTAAATGGTATGCAAAAAGAAATAATAGAAATAGCACGTTTATTTGATAACTTCTTGAGCACTGAATTCATAAAAAATCCCATGTAATGGCATCGTTCATCTCAATCCACAATTGGCTCGGTTTACTATCTTTTGTCTGCCTTCCAGTTGTAGATATAAAGACGGCGCAAGTGACAAAGGTAGAGAAGTTGCTGTTTTATTGACAATTTACTTTCACCGAATACTCGTGTGCGAAAATGGATGGGGACCTCTTTCAGATTTTGGGGCTTACATTTTACAATAATTTCAAGTCCTATTTTATAGCCGACCGCCGATATGTCCTCGCATCGCTCCAACAGTTTGCGTGACAAGGCAAAAAATCCGGACATCGGGTCGCTCACGGCAACAAGAGGCCTGGCAAGCAACGTGGCGATTTTTGAATTTAGATATCTATAAACAGTCCATTTGTCGTCAGTGCCGCCGCCGGGCATATAACGGGACCCCATAGCGAAATCAGCCCCTCCTTTAATCGTATTATAAAGCAAGGGAATTGTAGTTGGCTGATGTGAAAGGTCGGCGTCCATTACCACAAATACCGGCGCCCGCGCCCGTGTAAAACCTTCCAGGACTGCCGTTGCGAGACCCCGCTCATTTTTCCTGACCACCAGTTTAAGGGGGAAACCCTGTCTGCGAAGGCTGACGCACGCATCCTCTGTGCCGTCCCGGCTGTTATCGTCAACGATGATTAACTCCCATTCGGGAAGTACATGTTCCAGGGCTGTAGAAATCTCCCTTACTAGAATGGGGATATTTTGGGCTTCCCTAAAAGTTGGAACAATGATGGACAGCTCTGGGTTGTCAATAAAAAACACCGCTTCACCCCTTTTTCAATCTTCCTCCGACCATGGCCATCGACATTACACCCCAACGTTGCATAAACAACACGACGAAGACAAGAGTAAAGAATCCTGGCCCATAGGACCAGGCTTTGGTTTGCCCCTGAAAGGGGCTATTTATCACAGAATCGATAAGTGTGAAGTGACTAACCTGTCGAGAGCTTGTCGAGAGCCTCAAAGCCGAACGGCCTCTGGTCGAACGAAGT
>JAUVVL010000156.1 GCA_030604635.1 Desulfobacteraceae bacterium | reverse complement strand
ACTTCGTTCGACCAGAGGCCGTTCGGCTTTGAGGCTCTCGACAAGCTCTCGACAGGTTAGTCACTTCACACTTATCGATTCTGTGATAAATAGCCCCTTTCAGGGGCAAACCAAAGCCTGGTCCTATTGGCCAGGATTCTTTACTTTTATTTATTATATATAAAATTGAACTATGGTCTGTCAAGTGCGGCAAAAATAACCTTTGAAGAAACTGCGCCTTCTCTCAGAATTTTTGGGGGGTCGACGGTAACATCGATGACCGTTGAGCCTATGCCTCCTTTGAGCGGCCCGGCGTCAAGGATAAGATCAAGTTTGTCCGCAATTAGAGGATCCAGATCTTGGACTCGTGAACACCCGCCATGGCCGGTGATATTGGCACTTGTTGCGGTTATGGGGCCTTTAACCGAATTTGCCAGCGCTAAAGCCACGGGATGTTCCGGCATACGTACACCGATTCTGTCTGTACCAGCGGTGAGATTTTCCGGTAACGAATCTTTGGCTTCAAAAACAATGGTGACTTCACCCGGCCAGAAGCGTTCCATAATGGGGGTGGCTACGGAAGGAACATTTCGTACCAGCCGGGTCAGATCTTTTAGTTTGTCTAGCAGTACCAGTAGCGGTTTGTTATAAGGCCGCTGCTTTATTTTAAAGACCCTGTCCACCGCACCGGCATTAAAGGCGTCTGCCCCCAGTCCGTAAAGGTGCCGCGTGGGAAAAGAAATAACCCCGCCGCTTTTTATTATAAGGGCAGCCTCGCTGATTATGTCAGGCCGGGGGTTGGCATGGTCTATCTTTATTACCTTATCTGTAATCCTTAAGTTTTTCAGCTTTTTGATCAACCTGTTCCGCAATCTCCTTTTTATACGCTTCCAGCCTTTCTGCGAGTTTTGAATCTGAAAGAGCAAGTATCTGGGCTGCCAGGATACCCGCATTTATCGCACCCGGTTTTCCAATGGATACCGTGGCAACAGGGACACTTGGAGGCATCTGAACCGTGGAAAGAAGAGAATCTAATCCCTGGAGGCAGGAAGAATCTATTGGAACTCCGATAACAGGAAGCGAAGTAAAGGCCGCCATGGCCCCTGCCAGATGGGCCGCATGCCCGGCTCCTGCGATGATAACTTTTATTCCCCGCATACGGGCGGAGGCTGCCAATTCAGATGCTCTTTTGGGACTCCTGTGCGCAGATGCAACCGTCATTTCAAAGGGGATGCCGAATTTTGTCAGGATCGCAGCGGTTTCTTCCATAATTTCAAGGTCGGAATCACTTCCCATTACAATCCCCACCTCGGGAGACCGGTCAAGTTTTTTTAAAGTCTTCTTTTCTGTCTTCAAAAATGCCCCCTTTTATTTTGCCCTGAAAAACCTGGTCCTTTGGGCCAAGCCTGTCCCGCATTGCGGGGGTCAGAGATAGATGGCTCTGCCTTGGAGTTTTGTGTCTAAAATCACAAATTCCAAGCACCAATTCAGCCGTTCAGCCGTCGTAGCTAAAGCTACTATGGCGAAGTCGGCTCGTAGCTGATTCAGCCGTCGTAGCTAAAGCTACTTTGGCGAAGCCGGCAGCTACTCTGGCGAAGTCGGCATCTCAATTCAGCCGTCGTAGCCAAAGGGCACTATGGCGAAGTCGGCATAAATCTCAAATTCCAATATTCAATGACCAAAACCTTCCAGGGCGAGACATTGTTTGGATTTTCGAATTTCGGTCATTGGAAATCGTTTGTAATTTGTAATTTGATATTTGGGATTTCAATAAGTCAATGAACTGCCAACAAAGCAAATCCCCTCTGGGGCAAACCAAAGCCTGGTCCTTTGGGCCAGGATTCTTTACTTAGTGATTACAAGGCTCTCAAGCAGGTGTTGCTTTTTTTGATCGAGTTCCTTTCGGCTGATACTTGCGCCTTTTAGGCCTCCGTTTAACGCTATTTCCGAAAGATAATATTTCCCATTATCAGTGTTATGGAGATCCAAGTGGGCAAATGGAAATTTGCCCCGTTCCATGGCGGCACGACAAAATTTCTCCTGGTCCTTGTCCAGGGTGTAAGGATAATTTTTGCCGCCCGATGATATATTCATCCTGAAATTGTTGGGGTTATGTCTGACATAAGCCTCGACGTAATCTCCCACAATGATGACGCGTATATCCGTAAAGTTTTCCAAAAAGGGCTGTACGACAAAAGGATATGAAGATTCAGACAGAGCCATGAAACTGTAAAGGGTTTCAATGGTATCCCACTTCCGTACGCCGTGTCCGCAATGCAGGTGATCTTCCTTGGTAACTACATGGGCAACGCCAAGTTTGTTGTATTGATTGATGGTGTCCATCAAGTCAGTTCGTCGCGTAATAACGAATGTGTGGGGCAGCATCCATGTCTTTAAAACAAGGGCCTGGGCAGCCTTGGAACTGTTTAAGGTCTGTGAAAGGGGGGATGGGAGGCAGGTGATGCCCCGTTCGAGAAGATCAATAAGCACAGATTGTTTCAGATGCTTATAGGTCAACGTACTTATGAAGATATCTCCGGGACGAAGTTCATGATACAGCGCCTTGAGTTCCCTGCTGCTTCTGATGATCATTGAATCACCTGCTGATCTTTTTTTCCTCTAAGCTGAGTTCTATCAATCTGTCAAGAAGCTGACTGAAAGTAATTCCGGCAACTCCGGCAGCTTGCGGCAAAAGGCTGGTTGCAGTCATACCAGGTATGGTGTTGGTCTCAAGGACATAGATATCTTGATCTTTGAGAATCATGTCGGTTCGGCTGTATCCTCTACAGAAAAGAGCTTTATGTGCCGTTTTTGCTGATGTTTGTGCTTTTTCGGTCTGTGCTTCATCAATACGGGCCGGACATATTTCCTGGGTGACGCCTGCTGTATATTTTGCAGTATAATCAAAAAAATCATGCGACTTGTCAGGGATGATTTCTATAATGGGTAGAGCCTCTGGGTTGTCATTGCCGATAACGCCACCGGTTAGTTCAATACCATCAATATATGCTTCGATCAAAACAGTAGAGTCCTGGGCAAATGCTGAATCCACCGCATCTTTCAGAGAATCTGTTGACTTGACAATGGATATTCCGACACTTGAACCGCTTCCAACCGGCTTGACCACCAGCGGCAGGCCAAGCTCCTCTGCACACTCATCCGGATCTAAGGCGTCGATACGTTTTAAAACAATGTAAGGCGGAACCCGAAGACCGGATTTTTCATAAAGCTGCTTTGAAACAAGCTTGTTCATGCCGAGAGCACTTCCCAGAACTCCAGACCCCTGATAAGGAATTTCAAGAAGGTCGAGGAGCCCCTGGACCGTACCATCTTCACCAAAGGGGCCGTGAAGAATTATAAGAGCAGCGTCAATTTTAGGTGCATCCGCGACCAGTCGGGGAAGGTCTGTTTTTGGATCATAGCGGATGATATCGTATTTTTCATGATCCAGAGCCTCATAAACCTGGTTTCCACTGGAAATGGAGACCTCACGTTCAGAAGATATGCCACCGGAAAGAAGTGCAAGTGTTAGTTTTTTCATGGTTTTCCCTTTCTGGTTGACCGGTCAGCTGCCAAAATTAATCTTTTGTGTTTGAATGAGATGATCCGAAACGTTCAACCAGCTTTTCCGTATATGGCTGTGGCATTTCAAGTTTTATTGATGTGTTCCGGATTGAATTTAACTTCATGATTAAAAAGTTTATTTTTTTTAATATGCGGTATTTATCGGAAGTTTCTTGCATGCCGGCCAGCAAGTCTTCTGTCTGTTTTATTTCCTTTTTCAATTCAATTTCTGGGGGGACAAAGTCTGCATTTTTTAATATTTTATAGGCCAAGCGAAGTTCTTCAGAAACACAACAATCATCCTCAAATACAAGGGGCTTACCGGAACCGGGCAGGTTTTTAAATTCGCCTTTTTTTTGAGCCTTTAGAATCCGTTCTTCAACAATTTTCTCAAAGCCTGAAAGCATAGAGTTGAACCCTTTTTTCTTTTAGGACAGGAATGTGTGTTAGATTGTCAAGAATCATATAATACAATACACACTATCTTTTCAAGCTATAAAACAGTAAAAAAATCAAAAAGGCGACGGAATACTACAACATCATTTCTTATCAGTAGGTTTGATTGACCTGTCAACGATAAGGATGTCACCGGGAAATATTCCGGCCTTGATCATGGAATCATCGGGTGCCTTAACAAAGATCGGTGCAGCTGGATGTTTGATGAGGTACTCATTCAGGTCCAGCTTCCCCTCCAGATAATCATCAGCAGGAGATGGAAAACCGGCCTCAACCGGAACCATGAACAAAGGTGTTTCGAATGAAGTTGATTGTTCGGGATGGAATATTGATTCTATGGCTGTTGTCATTTTCAATTTCAATTAATCTTGTCTCGAAGCTTGCCTGAACATTTAAATGTGACTACCTTCCTTTGCGCCAGCATCTAATCGTCACAAGGTATATCTATTCTGGCTGTACGCGGCATAATAACTTGATTTTATAAGCTTTCTCAAATGCCAATCAATATGCCAACGGACGTCCTGAAAGTCTCCTATAATTTCAATTAGTTTCTATGGCCCGACCCCATTTCGAGACATTAGTGAGTGCATTCGGTAAGTTGGACGCAGATCTTCAGTCAAAAATGTCATCCCAGATGCTGACACGCCGCTCGTTATCAATACTGAGCCAATACCAAAGGCGTTAGCTCCACGAATATCGGTTTCCAGCTGATCCCCAATCATTATCATATCTCTACTGCCGCTGCGCTTCAATGCCTCAGTGAAGATTGGGGGGTGGGGCTTACCGAGGCGAACAAAGCGCAGATTGGAGAGATTTGGATATCGAAGATGTAATGCTGCTTCGAACATTAAGGCGATGCTCCCACTCGCAAATCCAAAATTTTGATCGGCTTTGGGATAGATCAGATCTGGATTGGGTAATATAAGGTGTACATCCTCTTTGTGATCGATTTTGTGAAGCAAGGAGCTTAGGATCACATCCATTGTTTCAAGGAAGGGAAAGCCGGTTTCGTCTCCGATCACTAAGACATCAAACACATCATTGCAGGACACAATCCGACCACCTGCCAGTTCCACATAACGCACACTGTCCTCTGGGCCAAGGACTACACATCGTGCTCCTATGAGATTATTCGTGGCAAAGTAGCTTTTGAGGAGTGTACCTGAGGAGATGATCCGCTCCGGCTCAAGCGCCAGGCCATAGCCTTGGTAACGTTCGGCAGCTGTTGTTGGCAACTTCGAAGCGTCATTGGTCAGAACATAATATTGCTTGTTGGAACTATTGAGTTCATTGATCAGTTCTGTAGCACCGGGAATCGCGCCTGACGTATGGACCAAGACACCGTAAGCGTCCAAAAGCAGGACGGTATAGCGATAGACGACTTCATCAATTGTGATTTCTTGTAATTTCTCCATACTTTATCCTCAAAAGCCTAAACATTGTTTTGTAAAAGAACTTAGCACACAATGATTATTGATAATATTAAAATATATTGTAATTATTTATTGTTAACGGGTAAACTGGTCAAGTTGAAAACCTTATTTTAAGTTGCTCTTAAACAATGAAAAATGAAGATTGAAGCCAAAATCAGAAAATTCAAGGCAGAAGATATTAACAAAATACTTGAAATTGAGAAACAGGCATTTCCAAAGACCGTTTTCTCAAAAGTAACGTTTCTAAACTATGCAGACAACTTTCCAGATACTTTTATTGTTGTGGAATCTAATAAAAATATTGTGGGATACATAATCTTTGATTTAACCGGCCATATCCATTCCACTGCTGTTAAACAATCATACAGAAGAAAAGGCTTTGGGAAGATGTTATTCATGCATGCTTTAAGGTGTGCCAAGAAAGGTTTATGGCTTGAAGTGAGATCGAGGAATCGTGGAGCAATAGAATTTTACAAAAGACTTGGCATGAAGATAGTTGGAAAAATTCCAAAATACTATAGGGACGATGATGCCCTCATTATGCGTCTCGGAAATTCTATCCCGCCGCGAGCGGGAAAAACAAACAACTTTTAGCCTGGATTTCTCACGAGTCTGATTCTTTTGGTTTGCCAACCTCAGAAAGGATAGCTGTGACTACCACTTATCACAACCACTAATTGTCAGATTTGATCGTAGCTAAATCAGGTAATAAGAACATATGATTTGATGCAGTAATCTGCAAAATTCAATGATCCTCTCGAACAGATCGGGAAATTTAGCAATCACTTATTTCTTAATTTTTTGGCAGTGTAGCAATACAAACCTTCTCCTGCTCTAACGGGCTTGAAGCACAGGTTATCGGATAGACAAGTGGATCTGCTTTTATCTCCGGATTTCCATCTTTTTATCAGGTCTGGTTCTCGGATAAATGGTCTGCATAGGGAAATGTAGTCTGTCAATCCTGTTTTTATCAGTTGCTCAGCAACGCTGTAAGAACGTATGCCCCCTACCAGGACCAGTGGGACGCTAATTTTTTCTTTGTAACCCTTAGCCGCTTCTCTGTAATATACTTCCTTCTCTTCAGAGTCGATTTTACCTGGTCTTACGGGGATGAATTTACCTGAATCAACTGTTCCGCCGCTTAGCTCGATAGCGTCAATGCCCGCCTTTTCAAGCATAGCCGCAACCTGAACCATCTCCTCAACGTTAAAGCCATCTTGCACAAAATCCTCTGAATTTATTTTAATCAAAACCGGGAACTGATCTCCTACCTTTTCTCTGATAGCTCCAAGAACCTCCAGAACGATTCGTGCCCGATTTTCAATCCTTCCCCCGTACTCATCCTTTCGCTTGTTATAGAAAGGGGAAAGAAACTGGCTTAAAAGATAACCATGAGCAGCATGGATCTGCACTCCATCAAAACCACTTTGTTGGCCCCTCACCGCACCTTTTGCGAAACTCTCAACAGTATGATGAATCTCTTCATGCGTCATTTCCTTGCAAAGGCTACTATCTTCCTTGTCTGTATTTGACGGTCCCAGAGGTTTCTTACCTGTCAAATCAAATGCCGCACGACAACCTGCGTGGGCAAGCTGAAGGACGATTTTCCCTGACTGCCTGTGCACAGCTTCGGTCATCTTACTCAGGTGAGGTATGAGTTCATCACAATAGATGCCAAGTTGCCGGGGTCCAGCCTGTCCTTCCTGGCTCACATAGGCATGACCAGAAATGATCAGCCCGACCCCGCCTGTGTCTAGTTCCTCCATTAAAGCAATGAGGCGGGGGGTACAAGAACCATCGTCGTCCGCCAAACCTTCCCAAGTTGCTGATCGAACGAAGCGATTTTCGAGCTTCATGGAATTTATTGCACTCACTTCAAAAAGGTCCGCCATAGTTCATTCCTTTACCTGACAACTTATCAAATTTATTTAAATTCGTATCCTAGTATGAAATCCCAAGACACCCTAAAAAGTTTTGATTACTTTACCCTATCGTTGCAAAAGTCGAGCGTGCTGTAGACTCAAGGCGCCAAGGGTGCAGCCATAGCCCTCTATTGCAAACCCTTGGCAACGCAGGAGATACGGCATGATCGGCTTTCCCTAAGGGTAAACAACGGGCCGAATCTCTGTAATGATCAGGATTGCACCAGCAGTGAATTCCAGAAACATGGCAAAAATCAGTCGAAAACAATTGATATTTCATGTTCTTTTACTTCTTGTTGGCGCGTTGTTTATGCAACGTTAGGGTTTAATAAGCTTTACTTTATTTCTGGTTAAGACTTCTGCCACTATTTAATGCATTTGTTTTGTAGATAATCCCGTTTCCCACGCTATTCAAGAAAAAATCGCCACTTGCAGAACATATCTGCGGGATGAGGATCAGGCGGGGCAAACAGGCACTCAACGCTTATACGCTCGTCTATGACCCGGGCAAAGCTTGCAAATTCCACGCGGTGCATTTCCTTGCAGTCATACTCGCCTTGGCCGCGCTTGAGCCTGGCTTCCTGGGTAGGGCAGGACGGCACTGCAATGATAACTTCATTGTCTGCTTCTTGAATCTGATATCCCACCAGGATGCCCCAGGGGAAAAGTCGCTGGGCTTTTACAAAACCTTTAAGGCCCTTGTCCTCGATTATAAACCGGGAGATTATATCTTTGGCTGCCATGCTGGACACGCGCTCCCAGACCTTTTCATTGATGCGTTCGGCAGTGGGCTGATCAAAGTGCTCGGCTACATAGATAAACCAGAAAGCGTCAACGACCCGGTAGTGCCAGAGAAGAAATTCAATATATTTTCTTAGTTCTGGAGCTTCCATTTTCTGAGAAATTGACAAATCCATAAATTTTCTCCTTATTCTCCTGTGATTTCATCCAAGAAATCGAGAAGGTTATCGCGAACAGCTACCAATGAAGGGCCACCACCCCGCTAAATCCCCTTCTGCGGCTGTAAACGCTTAAAGGCCTTTCAAGATAAAAGCTTTTTGAGGAAATTAGAACAAAAGATACTAAAAAGAAGATGAAAAATTCGGATGCGATTTTCAAGATGAATTAAAGTGATTTAGCTACGAGTAAAGCTGAGGCGCTTTTCCAGTCATGTCCTTTTCGGTAGTTTCTTCACACTATGGTGGTTTTGGCGTTTACTCGGCGCTGCTCACGCCACGAGAAAGCTTTCTTTTGCCGATTTTTTTAATATTTTTTCCAAGGCCTCTTTGGTTGGGCGTTCAGTACTTTTGAACGTTGCTCACGGATGTCGGCCATAATAACCAAAGAGTTTATATCTTCACTCATAGTATCCCCTTACCCTCTGTCATAAACATACACAGCAATATCCTTAGCACATAGTTGCCGAATAATAATAGGCTCTATTTCTTCCCATTTACCGCCAGCAAGGCCGCATCCTATGCGCGGCATGTGGATAGTTCCATTTAAACTTAAAGCCTTGTCTCCAACTTTCCCTAAGCATTCTTCAACAGCAGCATATCGAATTGGAGGGCCTTCTTCTGTTGGACGAGTATCATGTTGACCGATCATATTTGCAACCCAAAGGTCATCTTCAACTTGGACGAACTGAACAGCACCTAAGCTAAAATCGTTTGTTTCTTTTTCCTTATGCCACTCTTTATACTGTGATTCAGGCTCTGGCCAACGATTGGAAATAGCCATCACAAAACCCTTACCCCATGCACCTATATCATTGCAGACGTGAGCAATAATCTTCAACCCTT
>JAUVVL010000252.1 GCA_030604635.1 Desulfobacteraceae bacterium | reverse complement strand
TAATAAAATATAAAAAATCTGGAACTCGCATGTAAGTGAGCCTAAAGAAAAAACAGTAGCCAATCCTTAAATACCAACTGTTTAATGGCTTCAATCATATGTTAAAAGATGAATCGTGTTATTAGCTGTTTTTTCTTAAGGCTCTCTAACACGCTCAAACAGCCAGCTCTTTTACATTTTATCACCAGTGGGCTCCAGAATTTATTGAGAAGTTACGGCTTCATCCCCTAACACGTTTTTATGAATATACTTATATAATCTTTAACTATTTTGTGGGGAAAGAGAAATGAATTTTCAGGATGTTATACTATCGCTAGAGAAGTTCTGGGCGCAAAAGGGATGTGTGATTGCCCAGCCCTATGACATAGAAGTCGGCGCCGGAACATTTCATCCAACCACCCTGCTCAGGGCACTTGGCCCTGAGCCCTGGAATGTAGCTTATGTCCAGCCTTCCAGGCGGCCTACAGACGGTCGCTACGGTGAAAACCCGAATCGATTGCAGCATTATTACCAGTATCAGGTAATAATGAAACCTTCTCCTTATGATATACAGAAACAGTACTTGCTGAGCCTGAAGGTGCTTGGAATCGATCCACTTGAACATGACATAAGATTTGTGGAGGACGACTGGGAATCCCCCACACTCGGTGCATCCGGCCTTGGGTGGGAGGTCTGGCTGGACGGCATGGAGATTACGCAATTTACCTATTTTCAGGTGGCCGGCAGTGTCGAATTATTTCCCATATCCGTGGAACTTACTTACGGATTGGAGCGCATTGCCATGTATCTGCAAGGCGTCGACAACGTGTATGATCTGAAATGGAACGATGATGTTAAGTATGGACATGTGCATCATCAGCAGGAAGTTGAGCAGTCAACTTATAATTTTGAGAAGGCTGATGTAGGTATGCTGCTCGATTTTTTCAATAAGTACGAGGCTGAATCGAACCGGATGATTAAAGAAAAATTGGTTCTTCCGGCATATGAATACTGCTTGAAATGTTCACATACCTTTAACCTTCTGGACGCTCGAGGAGCTATCAGCGTTATGGAGAGGACCAGTTATATTGGACGCATAAGAAACCTTGCCAGAGCCTGTGCAGAAGGATATCTGGAGCAGAGAGAGAAAATGGGTTATCCGCTGTTAAAAAAGGAAAAATGATAACATTTTAGCCCTTTGAAAACATTATCGCATTCAGGTAATCCGGTTTTAAACCGTGTCAAACAGTGACCCACCTTAAAACCGGATCACCTGAATGCTTGTAGAACACGTTTTTCAAAAAGCTAAATTAATACGAAAAATGATATTACAGTAAGTTCCGTTTTTTAACATGATGCCCGATTCATAAATTTTGTATCTTGAATACTGCATCTGATAAAATGAAAACAGAGGTGGATATGGAAACATTATTGCTTGAGATAGGGACAGAAGAGATTCCGGCGGGCTACATTGAACCTGCTCTGAATGTTTTGACATCAATGCTGCTGCAAAAAATGACCGATGCCCGTATTAAGCACGGGAGTGCCAAAATTTTTGCAACCCCCAGACGTCTTGCAGTGGAAGTAAAAAAAGTTGCAGATAAACAAAAATCCATAACTTCGGAAGTTTTAGGGCCCCCTGAAAAAATCGGATTAAATAATAAGGGTCAACCGACTGTGGCAGCGAAGAAATTTGCTGAAAAGGTCGGCGTTTCCGAAAGTGCTTTAACAGTTAAGGATACGGATAAAGGCCGTTATTTATGTGCAAAAAAATCAGAGCGCGGGCTTCCAACGAGGACCGTGCTGAAAAGTATTTTGCCGGAAGTGATTCTGGCAACACCATTTCCCAAGACCATGAAATGGGCTGAGCTTGACATTGAATTTGCCAGACCCATACATTCGATCGTGGCCCTTTTGGGAGACAAAGTTATACCTTTCACTTTAGGGGACGTTAAAAGCGGAAAATATACTTACGGACACTATTTTATGCACCCTGGCAAAGTCAAGATTTCTAATCCCAAGGACTACGTTAAGACCCTGCGTTCCGTAAAAGTACATGTCGACCTGGAAGGACGCAGAAAAGGTGTTAAGAAAGAGATCGATAAGGCTGCCAAACGCGTTGGCGGGAAGGTGTTGCCTGATGACGCACTGGTGGATATTGTGAAGAATCTGGTCGAATATCCGGTGGCTACGGTCGGCAAATTTGATGATGAGTTCCTTGAAGTCCCACGTGAAGTACTGATTACGGCCATGCGGGAGCACCAGAAATATTTTGCCGTGATTGACAATAATGGGAATCTTATGCCCTGTTTTATTGCGGTGAACAATACCCGCACAAAGGATATGGATCTAGTGGCAACCGGGCACGAATGGGTGCTTAGAGCCCGCCTTGCAGATGCCCAATTCTTCTACAAGAGTGATCTGGGGGAATCATGTAATGACAGGGTCGAAAAACTGAAAGGCGTCCTTTTCCAGGCCAAGCTTGGGTCCATGTATGAAAAGGTCCAGCGGGTTCAAAAGATTGCCGGGTTTCTGGCAGATGCGGTCGAAAAGGGTTCGGATCTGAAAAAGGAGGCAACAAGGGCCGCCTGGTTGTGTAAGGCTGACCTTGTTAGTCAGGTTGTGGTTGAATTTCCCAAGTTACAGGGGATTATGGGCAGGGTTTACGCTTCTGTTGCAAAAGAGCCCGGATCTGTGGCGACCGCAATTGAAGAGCATTACAGGCCGATATATTCAGGAGGAGAGCTTCCTGAAACTGTGACAGGTGCGATTCTCGGTATCGCCGACAAGATCGATACTATTTGCGGTTTTTTTTCCATTGGACTTATTCCCACGGGTGCTTCCGATCCATATGCGCTTAGGCGCCAGGGCATCGGTATCGTTCAGATCATGCTTAAGCAGAATTTTCCGTTTTCTTTAAGTGAAATGATTGAAAAGAGCCTAAAACTTTATGGCATAAAGAGCGCCAAGAAAAATAATGAGACAGCCGAAAAGGTGTACACCTTCCTGCATAACCGCATGGCGCACCTTTTGGCTGAGGAGGGTTTCTCAAAAGATGTCGTTGCGGCCGTCGCCGGTGTTTCCGTGGATCATGTGCCGGATGTTTGGAACCGGGTTCGGGCTCTGGAAGCGTTGAAAGCCGCACCTGATTTTGAACCCATTGCGGCAGCTTTCAAACGGGTTGTCAATATCATTAAAAAGGCTGAGGATTTTAAAATAAAACCTGTAGATGAAAGCATGTTTCAGCATGAATCCGAATCTGCACTCTATTCGGCCTATAAAGATGTTAAAAACAATGTTTCAAATAATATCGACAGAGGAAATTTGGGACAGGCGTTGCATGAGATCGCTTCACTGCGTGATCCGGTGGATGCTTTTTTTGACAGCGTCCTGGTCATGGCCGAAGACGTGAAAATACGCGGCAACAGGCTGGCCTTGCTCAAGCACATTGCAGATTTGTTTGAAACAATAGCCGATTTTTCAAAAATCGCTACTTAAACCCAGCGGTCTCCGGCTATGTTTCTCACAAAGACGGAGACCGCCCCATGAAACTTACAGACCCGGTATCTGAGGAGAGTCCGTCACACCATACCCATTCATGTTCTAATCCTCTTGAACTTATCTTGAGGCCACTATTTCGAATATTATATTTATATGAAAGCAATGGTATTAAATAAGATTTGCAGTCTCAAGGAAAACAGAAATCCATTGAAACTGATGGATCTGCCTGATCCTGTCCCCGAAGAAAGGGAAATATTAGTAAAAGTCTCAGCCTGCGGTGTTTGTCATACCGAGCTGGATGAAATTGAAGGGCGGACGCCACCGCCTCATTTGCCGATTGTGCTGGGCCATCAAGTTGTCGGAACGGTTGATAATACAGGCCTCAACGCAAACAAGTTCAACATAGGAGACAGGGTTGGGATCGCCTGGATTTATTCAGCTTGCGGAAGATGCACTTATTGTGTCGAAGGTAATGAGAATTTGTGTAAAAAATTCAAGGCCACCGGCCGGGATGCCAACGGCGGTTATGCACAGTATATGACCGTTTTGGAAGATTTTGCCTATAGAATTCCAGATATTTTTACCGATTCACAGGCAGCTCCCCTTTTGTGTGCCGGCGCGATTGGCTTTCGGTCCCTGAGACTGACCAACATCAGGGATGGGCAGAATCTGGGTCTTACAGGCTTCGGGGCATCGGCCCACCTTGTACTTAAGATGACCCGGCACAAATATCCCGGCACCAAAGTTTTTGTCTTTGCCAGAAGCGAAAGTGAAAGAGGTTTTGCCAGAGAGCTCGGGGCGGTCTGGGCGGGCGACACGGAAGAAGAATCGCCGGAAAAACTCGACTCCGTGATTGATACCACGCCGGCATGGAAACCGATTGTTGAGGCATTGAAAAATTTGAAAGGCGGAGGAAGACTGGTTGTCAATGCAATTCGTAAAGAAGAAAGGGACAAGGACTATCTTTTAAAGCTGGATTATCCTGAACATCTCTGGCTTGAAAAGGAGATAAAGAGTGTCGCCAATGTAAACAGGAAAGATGTCAGCGGATTCATCGAACTGGCGGCCGAAATTCCCATAAAGCCGGAAGTTCAGGAATTTCCTCTGGAAGAAGCGAATACAGCCTTGCTGGAGCTTAAAGAGAGAAAAATTCGTGGGGCCAAAGTTTTAATAATCGATTGAAATTGATGATAATCTTAAGCGAGAGATCCGCCGAAAAGCTGTCACAAAGAACTTGGGGGAAGTATAACCTGAGAATGCCGATCGTAACTTCTCAATAAGTGATGGTAAATAAGATGATAAAAGCCCCGCCCACTGATAATAAAATATAAAAAATCTGGAACTCGCATGTAAGTGAGCCTAAAGAAAAAACAGTAGCCAATCCTTTAATACCAACTGTTTAATGGCGTCAATCATATG
>JAUVVL010000290.1 GCA_030604635.1 Desulfobacteraceae bacterium | reverse complement strand
TTTGCCTCCCGCCATTGGCGGGATGTCAGGCTCAACATTTTGCACGAAGTGAAGCTTTAGCTTTATCCTCAAAATACTCAATGTATTCGTGCCTGCCCCGTAGGTCCGGAAGATCGTACGGGGTGGTTAATCCCGCTACAGCGGGATCGCCTTCCTTGAACTTGAATCCCGCTTTAGCGGGAAGCATTTTTCAAAGGTCTCAGTGTTTGACCGACTCCACCGGATAACCCTCCCCTCTCCATGCCGGATAACCATCTACAAATACGCTTATAGTCGTATATCCTTCTTCAAAAAGTAATTGCGCCAGTTCGTGGCTATCATCACACTCTCTGCCAGAGCAATAGGTAATGATATATGTAGCTGTTGGATAGTCTATTTTAAATTTCCCAATCCGCCCTTCAAACTGATTAATGGGCAAAGATATAGCCCCTTTAATATGGCCATCTTTATAATCTTCATGTGTACGGGCATCGACAAAGATTGCTTCCTTTCCGTCATAAATTTTTTTGACAATCCGTTTTTCTTGAATTTCAAGCTCATGGTTCACTACAGTGTCTTTAGCTTTAGCGGTGATCACGCCCTGGGCTGTGTCCCACTCCCCTATAAGGGCGATACCATTACTAGAGAAAAAGTTAACCGCAAATGCAGAAATAACGGCAATCAATAAAAGTAGTGCAAGCTCTTTCGCAATATCATTAATCGGCATAACGGTTTTTCTTTAAATAATCACATTAATTTGACGTATTTTAAAAAAATCTTAGCTTACAGCGGATTACTTTAACATCTGTTTTGTTTTTTTGCAAGAATATCAATATTGCTGTTGCGTGCCTGTTGCCTTTAATCAACGGGAAACTCGACGCTTGCAAGATTGAGGTTTTATTCAAACTTTTTTATTGACAATATATACTACTTTGTGACACGTCATGCCAATAAATTTCAACGGTAACACTTTAGCTTTTTAAAAATATTCCTGAAGCTCATTTGAAATCGATTTGTTTCAAAGAACTAAACTGTTACTGTTTGTTTAAGTTGAGGAGGTTTTTATGCCGATTTATGAATATCAATGTGAAAAGTGTAACCATTCTTTTGAGAAGCTGATTTTCCTAGGTGATGATGAAAAAATAAACTGCCCAATGTGCGGCGACAATAATGTAAAGAAGCTTTTAAGCGCAGGCAGTTTCATGAGTAGTGCAGGTATCGGCACCTGTGCTGCCAATGCGCCAAAAGGTTTTTCCTGAGCAGGATAACTGTTGCGGTCAGTCACAAAGAAAGTTAATTTCAACAGGGATCAACATAATTGTTTAAAGCAGTTACTTAAAGGAGACTAAATGGCAAAAGAAATATCCAGAAGATCTTTTCTGAAAGGAGGGCTTGCCGCAGCATGCACCTTGGCTGCAACAAGCATGCCTGAATGGGCTTCAGCGGCAAACAACAAACAGCAGCTTGTCACACTTCTTGATATTCGAAAATGTATTGGATGTGAGGCCTGTGTAGAAGCCTGCAGCGAGGCAAATACAGATAAATATCCAAATCCGAAAAAACCTTTTCCCAAAATGTATCCCGACAGAGTGCCGGTTATGGACTGGTCGGACAAGCGTGATGTTACGGATCGCCTGACACCTTATAACTGGGTATATATCCAGAGTGCAACAGTAGAGGTAGATGGAGAGGAGACCGAGATTACAATCCCAAGACGCTGTATGCATTGTATAAACCCGCCCTGTGTCAAACTTTGCCCCTGGGGTGCAGCAAGACAGCTTTCAAACGGAACATCGAGAATAGATTCCGATATATGCATGGGCGGTTCCAAATGCAAGGCCGTATGCCCATGGCATATTCCCGAACGACAGACCGGCGTTGGGCTGTACCTCGATATTCTTCCTTCTTTAGCTGGAAACGGCGTTATGTACAAATGCGACCGGTGTTACAATCAGATTGCAGATGGTGAACTGCCGGCATGTATAGAAGTCTGTCCGGAAGATGTGCAGACCATCGGTCCCCGTGATGAAATAATAAAGCAGGCCCATGCCCTGGCAAAAGAAATTAACGGCTATATTTATGGTGAAAAGGAAAACGGCGGAACCAATACAATTTATGTTTCCCCGGTTCCGTTTGAAAAGCTTAACAAGGCCATAGAGAAAGGAAAAGGAAAGCCGCATTTTAAACCTGTAAAAGATACCATGGCAGACGCAAATAACCTGGCTGCGGCAATGGTTTTTGCTCCTGTTGCCGGTGTGGCTGCTGCCGTGGGTAAATTTTATAAAATGACAAAGACCGATGAATAAGTGGGAGGAAGTAATGAATCAGATTCACAAGGATACACGGTCAAATAAGAGATCGATTGTACGATACACTTACCTGATGATAGTTTTATTTCTCGCGCTTACAGGCTTCGGCCAGATGCCGATATTCAAGCGCTACTATATCGCAGATATTCCCGGGCTGGGCTGGGTTGCCAGATTTTACGTGACTCATTATATGCATTACCTGTTTGCAATACTGCTTATTGTGCTCACATCACATGTCATCGCCGAATATCTGTTCATCAACCGGAAGAGAATAAAAATCACAATATCAGGATATATCCGGGGAGCACTCGTTATTGGGCTTGTGATAACAGGAGTACTCCTTGTGATAAGAAATCTTGCTAGTTCCGGATTTCCGCCCGGTTTTATAGTTTTTCTGGATCTTGCGCATTTAGGGCTTGTAATGGTGTTGCTAATGGCAGGTTTGTATTGTATTATTCTAAAAAAGAAGTGGGCAAAAGAACGTTTTAAAATGAGTAAGGGGGTTTGATGAAAAATTTAATTATTCTTCTGGCATTTATTGGTATTTATTTACTTATGCAGCTCTATATCCTGCCTAAACTCGGCATTTCAACCTGAATGCGAGATGCCTGCCGGTTGGCTGGAAAAAAAGAAATCAAAAAGAAACCGATTACCTAATCAGTGTTTGACCGAAAACCAAGGTTTTCGGCCAAACACTAAATAAGTGAAAAAAATTATGCTCATGAATCTGATATAGGTTATGTCCGCTAGATTTTCTCCATGGCTCCGTATGTGGCTTGTAATCTGTCCCGGAGCAACAAGCAAAGCCTTTCCATTATTTTGAACCCTAGCTCGGTGTTACCGATCATCATCTGTCTTAAATCTGCGCCTTTCAAGGCCAGGATTGTTGTTGGTTTTTGACAGGCGGCTGAAGACATGAGAATATGGGGCATATCCAGAAGCGTGGACCAGCAACCAGTAACCCTTCCCTTACCAAGGGCTTCGATTACAACACTTCCCTTCTGTTTACCCAAATCCAAGGATCTTTCCAGATGTATGTAGCCTTGGGCAATGACATAAAGATGCTCACCGTAGTCGCCCTGCCGGAAAACATATTCACCGCCCTCATACGTCTTTATCTGGCAGGGGCCGGCGATCGCTGATATATCACTTTTCCCAAGCGTTTTGAAAAACTCACAACTTGCCAGTATATGTTCAATTTCTGTGCGGTTCATGTATTACCTCTTTCATTCTCTAAAAATTGACGGCTTTTAAATAAATCTCTGCCTCCGTAGGTTACTTTAACATCTGTTTTATCTTTTTTCAAGAATATCAATATTGCTAATGCGAGCTTGTTGCCTTGCATCACCGGAAAACTCTACGCCAGCAAGATTTAATATTATATTTAATCGAAATATGGACCGATTCCGATGTGACCTTAACACACCTAATCCGTTACGGACGCAGATACATGCAAAATGTGAAACGTCGATTTCAGGCTCGACACACTATCACCTTACCGCAATATATATTGAGACCTTTGCAAAACGCCCCCTTTTGCCCAATTTCTGTGTCAGGCTCAAATTTTAATCCTCAAAATACTCAATGTATTCCTGTGGTTAAAATTTTCGCCTTCCTTGAACTTGAACAAAATTGAG
>JAUVVL010000155.1 GCA_030604635.1 Desulfobacteraceae bacterium | reverse complement strand
CACCCTCTTTTGCCCAATTTCTGTGTCAGGCTCAAATTTTAATCCTCAAAATACTCAATGTATTCCTGTGGTTAAAATTTTCGCCTTCCTTGAACTTGAGCAAAATTGAGCGTTTTTCAAAGGTCTCAACCTGTGGCTAAATTTAGTGGGAGTTTAGGGGTGTTTTGCTGTTCTTTCTTAACGATCTATAATACACTCAAACAGTGACCCACTTTAAAACCGGATCACCTGAATGCTTATAGGACACGTTTTGCAAAGGTCTCAAAGCTATATTAATACTTTTGAGGGTTTAATATGCTGAAAGACAAAAAAGTCATTGTTGTCATGCCGGCTTATAATGCGGCAAAGACCATGCGCAGAACCTGGGATGAGGTAATGGCCCAGGAAGTAGTAGATCTGGTTATTGTGGTCGATGACAAAAGCCGGGATGAAACCGTGTCCATCGCAAAAACATTGCCAAATACTATGGTATACACGCATGAGAAAAATTTAGGCTACGGAGCCAACCAGAAGACATGCTACAGGCTTGCACTAGAGGCCGGCGGCGATATCATTATTATGGTCCACCCGGATTATCAGTATACACCAAAGCTGATCCCGGCCATGGCCTCCATAATCGGAAACGGTCTTTATCACTGCGTATTGGGTTCAAGGATTCTTGGGGGATATGCTTTAAAAGGTGGAATGCCTATCTGGAAATATATCGCCAATCGATTTCTTACTTTTGTGGAAAACATTCTGCTGGGAGCAAAACTTTCAGAATACCACACAGGATACAGAGCCTTTTCCCGACAACTGCTGGAGCAGTTGCCCCTTGAGGTCAATTCAGATGATTTTGTGTTTGATAATCAGATGCTTGCACAGATTGTCTGGCTTGGTTATACAGTTGCCGAGGTAAGTTGTCCGACAAAGTATTTTGGTGAAGCCTCATCAATTAACCTGTTTCGAAGTATAAAATACGGGTTTGGGTGTCTTTTTACAGCGTTGAATTTTCGTCTGGCGAAAATGAAAATTATAACATCAAAGTTGTTTTCCGAGCTAGATTAATTTGTGCTGATTTGAAAGTGTTAAACAAAATCTCATGTAACATTTTAGCCCTTTGAAAACATTATCGCATTCAGGTAATCCGGTTTTAAACCGTGTCAAACTCGAGGCCCACTTTAAAACCGGATTACCTGAATGCTTGTGGGACACGTTTTTCATAAAGCTAAATTAATACTAAAGAAGAATGAAGCAGCTAATCGCAGATAAAAAGGCAGAGGTTGCCTTTCTTGCAGTTTTACTGTGTATCGCATCTTTTCTGCTATTGTGGAATATGGACAACCAATATCTCTGGCAGGATGAAGCGGAAACCGCCACAGTAAGTAGAACCATTCTTACATATGGCATTCCCATGGGGTATGACGGTAAGAATTATTTTTCTCAGGTCGGACCTTCAGCATACAACGAAAACTATGTCTGGATCTGGGTCCCGTGGTTGCCATTTTATTTGCTTGCAGCCTTTTTTAAAATATTCGGTATAAATACTTTTGTTGCCCGTATGCCATTCGCACTATTTGGAATCGCTTCAATATTCCTTACCTATTTCTTTACCAAATCTTTATTGAAAAGCAGGCTCACTGCGTCAATAGCTGCTTTTCTCCTTACTGTGTCAGTACCTTTTCTTATTTTATCGAGGCAATGTCGATATTACAGCTTGGTGATTTTCTTTTCCTTGTTGGGTTTATATGGGTATACAAAGTATATCGAGGGTAAAAAAAAAGGAGGCATAATATTATTAATAGCTTGTATCCTTTTGTTTCATTGTAATTATGCATATTGTGCAATTTTGCTTGTTACTGTTTTTATCCATAGCTTTTTATGCCATAGATATAAATTTAGAAACGTATTATTTATGTGCCTATCTGTTATTGTCATCAATGCTCCCTGGGTTCTCTGGTTTGCCGGTATGCCGATTCTTGATTTGCAGGGTGCAAAAAACAATAATTTATTTCTAGAACATATTTCAAATTATATTTTTTTAAATAGTAAACATCTTTTCCCACCTGTATTGATAGTAATTACACTTATTATATTGGGATTTGATTGGATAAAAGAAAAGAGCTTTCCTGTTAAAAGTTTCGATGAGATAAAGCCATTAATATTATTACTACTTTTTATTGTTGTTACCATAGGGGCTTTTTCGTTAATCAGCTCTTTATATTATTTTCGATATGTAAGCCCGTTAATTCCGATTTTTTGTATGCTTTTGGCTATGATCATCACATATTCCATGAAACTCCATGCAAGCATAGGTATCGGAATAATAGCTTTCATCATCATCATTTCACCTATTTCTGACTTTCATTATGAGATAACACACGACTACAATGGACCTATTGAAGGAATAGTGAAATATTTGAACAAAAACGCCGGAGATGATGATACTGTTCTGATAACATATGGAGACCTGCCTTTAAAATTCTACACAGATTTGAAAGTTATAGGAGGACGATCCGGTGAAGACCTTACACCTGCTTATGGTGCAGACTGGATTATTTTACGAAAGTATTGGTTTTCTAAGAGGGTAAACGATCTGGTTCATCATGTGCCTCGAAAAAACTATGAAAAAATAGTGATTGACTATCCTGATGCTCCTTTTGAGAATAGAGAATGCCCAGAGTTACATAATTTCAAAACAGTACAAGATGAAGATAGAGTTATCCTTTATCATAAAATTAGATAAGATTTTAACGTTTCCGCTTGGCAATTCCGTTAAGGCTACTTTTCCGAACCTATGAGAGGAAAATATGGCTTTGTTTCTTGTCTGCTCTTTTTATATGGCTTTGAGCACAAAGGTGTTCAGAAAAACTTTGTATTTATCGCGTGCTTACGACAGTCTTATTGATCAATTCAATTTTGTCAGATAAAACAGTATCTAAGGGTTGATTAATAAAATGATAATATTATGGAAACCCTTGAACCACAATATGTTACGTAGCTATTCCCTTGACACAAAAGCCCGTTTTTTCTATATTAATCTTATAAAGCCTAAATCCTGCAAGCAAAGATAAATTAATACAAAATGAATAATAGCAAGATATCGATAATAATACCGGCGTATAATGAAGCCCAGACCATCGGGAGTCTCGTATCGAGAATCGTCGAATTATATCCTGATTTTGAAGTGCTTGTGGTAAATGACGGTTCAACGGATGATACGGGCGACATTGCCAGAGATGCGGGCGCCCATGTTTACAGTCACCCCAATAATATCGGCAACGGTGCGGCTATTAAAAGCGGGATACGGCATGCATCGGGTGACATTTTTGTATTCATGGACGGAGATCTTCAGCACGCACCAGAAGATATTGGAGAACTGCTGCAATATTTGCCCGACTATGACATGGTTGTCGGTGCACGGTCAAAAAGGGATCAGGCCTCATTGGGTCGTGCCGCTGGTAACAAGGTATATAACTTGTTAGCGTCATATGTCGCAAAGTTTCCGGTTTCCGACCTCACATCCGGATTTCGGGCCGTTAAATCAAATATTGCCCGCAGTTTTTTATACCTGCTTCCCAACACCTATTCATATCCCACCACACTGACATTAGGTGTTTTGAGAAGTGGAAGAAGTGTGAAATACATCCCTGTAAAGATCCATGCGCGCAAAATGGGAAAAAGCAATATAAGTATATTCAGAGATGGGGTGCGCTTTTTTATGATCATTACAAGAATATGCACCTTATATTCTCCGATGAGAGTATTTCTTCCCGTGAGCTTCACGTTGTTCATTTTGGGATCAGTGAATTACCTATTTTCCTACTTTACTCAGGGCCGATTCACTAATATGAGTGCACTCATGTTTGTCGCATCTATTATTATTTTCATGATGAGTCTTATTTCGGAACAGATTTGTCAAATGCGCTTTGACAGGAGTGAAGGGGAGAAGTGAAAGGGAAAAAGCGCATCCTAGTGTTGACTTCCACTTTTCCCCGCTGGGAAGATGATGAGGAACCTTCTTTTGTATTTGAACTCTGCAGCAGGCTCAAGGCGCAGTATCGAATCCATGTCCTGGCCCCCCATTTCCCCGGAGCAAAAACATATGAGTATTTTGAAGGTATTCATATAAAAAGATTCCGCTATTTTATTACCCCCTGGCAACGCCTTGCTTACCAGGGGGGAATTTTGGCCAAGTTAAGACATAATCCATGGCAATACGGACTTTTGCCTTTCTTTTTCCTGGGAGAACTTTTTTCCCTCATACGACTTCTCAGGTCGTACCGGTTTCATTTGATCCACGCCCACTGGCTGGTTCCCCAGGGATTAGTTGCATTGCTGGCACGCCTGTTTATTAAATCTGCTCCCCCATTACTTTGCACCTCGCATGGAGGTGATCTGTTCGGGCTTCAAGGCAATCTATTAAATATGGCGAAACGTCTTATTGTGTTAAATTCCACCGCCGTTACAGTTGTTAGTAGTGCCATGCTTGAGGAGGTAATTAAACTCGACGCTGGTTATGAACATATACACGTTATCCCCATGGGTGTTGATTTGCAAAATCGCTTTGTTCCTCCAGCAACACGGGTAAACAAAGGGTCGCTTTTATTTGTAGGCCGTTTGGTCGAGAAAAAAGGACTGCGTTACCTGATCGAAGCTCTACCATTAATTTTGAAAAGACATCCCGAAGTATGTCTTCGCATAGCTGGAGACGGTCCGGAAAAGGGTAATCTGAAAGCACAGTGTGCCAAACTGGGAATAAGCGACCATGTCCGCTTTCTGGGTGCCGTAAAGAATGAACGTCTTCCGGCTCTTTATCAAACGTCAGATGTAGTGGTATTTCCGTCTGTAATTGCGGACGACGGCGATCGGGAAGGTTTTGGGCTTGTGCTTGTGGAAGCTTTGGGGTGTGAATGCGCAACCGTGGTCACTGATCTTCCGGCCATGCGGGACATCATTATTGACGGGAAAACCGGACTCGTGGTTCCACAAAAAAGTATACGACAGCTTGCCGAAAAGGTTATTGGTTTGCTGGATGACCCGGAAATGGGCCGGCTGGTGGGAAAAGAAGGGAGGCGATTTGTGTTAGAACGCTATGATTGGGATATTATTGCAAGGCAATATGCGGTTTTGATTGAATCGATTATTTGAGACCTTTGCACAACTGCCATTTTGTCTCCCGCCATCGGCGGGACGTCAGGCTGCAAATTTTGACTTTTTACTAAGTCATCATTTTTCACAAAGAAAAATGGGCAAAGGGACAATGTCGATGCTGACGTCGTTTTCCTGTATTGTATCCTGTTCATCATATGTAATAATAGTTCCTTTTTTGAGTCCAAGTTTTTTGGCGGCGGCTGTAATGCCTTTTACTTCGCGCTTTAAGGTGTAAGGATCGCTGATATCATGGCATACCTGAATAATGTTTTTGATCCCGCCCGCGGAAACGGTTATAAAATCACATTCAAATCCGTTTTTCAAAAAGTATATGGCATCTTTTCTCCTCTTCAGTTCCCAGAATACGGCCTGTTCCATCGCCTTTCCGGTATCTGCGGAAAACTGGAAAACAACGGCATTGAGAAGGCCGTTATCAATAACGAAAACTTTTCTTTCGCCAAACTCCTGTATAGATATCTTCGGCGAATATTTTTTTATCGTGTGAACCAGAAAGATTGATTCTGCCATCCTCATAAAATCATAGAGGCTGTTTTTGCCTGTTTTTATTCCGGCGGATTTAAGGTCGTTATATATCCGATTAATGGAAACCTGCTTGGTGGCGCTTGCAAAAAGGCGTTTAAGAAAAAATTTTAGAGCAATAAGATTTTTTATTTCATAGCGCTCCACAAGATCCCTGAACAGCATAACATCAAAATATTCCTGTAAGATGCGATTTTTTACATCATTGTCTTCCACATCTAACAACTCGGGAAACCCTCCGGAGACAAGATATGTCTCTAATGCGTTATAAACCGCTCCTTTTGTTTCCGAGACATATAAATCCAAAGGAATCCCTTTGAAGGAAAGATATTCACTGAAGCTCAAAGGATAGACTTCGTAACTAATGCTGCGCCCCCGCAGTGATGTGGCTATTTCCGTGCTGAGCATTCTGGCGTTGGAGCCTGTCAGGTAGATGTGCTTTGATACCGTGTCAAAAAGCCTTCTGATAAATTTTTCCCAGCCAGGAACATTTTGAATTTCGTCAAAAAAGAAATAGCATGATTCAAGAGGGCGTCCGGGATACAATTCCATGTATCCCTGCAGTATGAGATCCAGCTCTATGCCGGTAATATCCAGCCGCTCGTCCTCAAAATTGATAAAAATGATGTTGGATTTTTCTGTTTGCTTTAAGAGGCTCTCTATCGTCTGGTACAATAAATAGGTCTTCCCGCTTCTCCTTACCCCTATGAGGGAAATAATCTTATTCAGATTCAGAGGAATGGATATGGCCCTGGGGCTGAACTCAGGCAGGGTTTTATGATGAAAGTCCTTTATGAGGGATTTTATGATTTCTTTCTTTTTCATAAAGAAAAAATATGCTATTTATTTCTTTCTGTCAAGGAAAAATGCCACATTATGCAAAGATCTCATTTCCTACCTGCTGTATTTACTGCCCGTCTCGCCATATTGTATTCAGCGTATCGAAAAGATAAAAGATAAATAAACTCATAGTCAAGATGCCGCTTTCTTCTTGTTATTTACTTTTGTGAACAAGGGAGTTTTGACCTCCCATAAGAATTTCTTCGGAAATCAACACTAAAGAATCCTGCGCATGTTTCAGATCAGGTCGCTTTATCCATTTTATTGATGTAAGAAGTTCTACCGGAAATTCTTTTACTATTCTGCTGATCTCAATCGGTTCAACCCACAAATCTTTTTTTTGTGCTTCTTCAATAATATCCTCCCAATTAAAGGAATATTGTTCCGCGATGAAAAGTATGTCCGCATAATCTTTTGATTCCATACGACTTAACGCGCAGATTTTATTGGAAAGAATATTTCTCCAATTATCGACTTTCCAAAAAAAATCACATTTTTCAAAACTGCCGAAATGAAAAGGAACATCATTTATAAAATCAATCTTTAGAACAAGTTGATCCTTGTTTAAAAAGATACGCAAAAAAGATTCAGTGGTTATTGAGACACTGCAACGAGAAAATGTTTCTTTTAAATAAGTTACGACTGTTTCACATTGCTGTTTGAAATTTGGATGGCTGTTTACGAACAAATCCAAATCATCAGAATGTCTGTGTTCAAGGAAACACCTGCTTAACGCAGTCCCGCCAGACAGATAAAAGTCAACATCCAGGTCATGAATTCCTCTTAAAATTTCATCCTGAAATGGATATAATTTATTTAAATAATATTCCTCTGGCATACTTATATTTTTCCTTTAATTCCTTTGGATACAATCTATCAAGAACATCATCCGTTAAGGCTTCTCTCAATAATTTTTTTGGAATAAGTTTGTTCAATGTATACCAATCGTGTGTAGACAGCAGTCTGCAAAAAATTAATTTTTTATCAAGGAACGGCAATGTTTCAATTTTGCCAATTATGAAGTCATATAATTGATTTTCGTCAACGTTTTTATCCCAAAAAGCATTTGACAATAATTTTTTTTTATCTTCCGGTGTCAGTTGTTTCATCTTATTACTATTCCTGTATATCTCGTTCAAAAGTCCGGATTTTTTGGAAGCAGAGGAATTTTATAATCTCTTTCTTTTTCATAAAGAAAAAATATGATATTTATTTCTCTCTGTCAAGGAAAAATGCCACATTATGCAAAGATCTCAATTCCTACCTGCGGACAGGCAACGCTACGAAAATACGAAATTATTTTCTGTCCTCTGATCTCTGACCTCCGATCTCTGACCTCCGATCTCTGACCTCCGATCTCTGACCTCCGATCTCTGACCCCGCCAGACTGACGGCGGGCAAGCTCTGACTTCTTTACCCCGTGAAATTTACTCCTGTAACAACATAGTGTATTTCACTGGGGCGACCTCTGACCTCCGATCTCTGACCTCCGATCTCTGACCTCCGATCTCTGACCTCCGATCTCTGACCCCGCCAGACTGACGGCGGGCAAGCTCTGACTTCTTTACCCCGTGAAATTGGAAGTCAGGCAAGCACCTCCTCAAACAGTTCCTGATATTCTCTTACCATTCGATCAAGGGTGAACATTTTTTCGACTTTAGCGCGATTATATTCTCCCATTTCGCGTCTTAGTTTTGGCGAATCGGCCAGAAGATTAATTTTTTCCGCAAAGGCGTTCACATCTCCAACCGGGCAGAGGAAGCCTCCTTTGCCTTCGTCAATCAGTTCCGGAATGGCAGAGCAATTGCTTGCCACTACCGGGAGACCGCATGCCATTGCTTCAGCTACAGCTAGTCCGAAACCCTCCCGCACCGTTGGCATCAGTAAAATATCCATTTCACGATAACGATTCGGCATGTCTTCAAAGGGAACAGAACCCACGGATTGAAGTTTGGGGTGTGAGGCCAAACTGTTTCGGGTCCTAAGCCCCTGAGTGTAGAAAATATGGACATTCTTTTGGAGCTGCTTTGCAATTGAAGGGAGCCAGTGAGCACCTTTTCGTCGGATGAGGTTTCCTGAAAAAAAAACACGAATTTCCTTCCGGGAGGGTCGTGAAGAAGACGCGGGTGTAAATTGATTAACATCTACGCCATTGTAGATGACCTTAACGGGTTGTGATATATTCAGGTCCTGTCGGGCGAGGTGAGCTGTAAAGTGGCTGACTGCCGTTATTGTATGCGCTTTTTTAATTGCCAATCGTGTCCACATGCGCATAGCCGTTAAATGATGGATGTTTATAAGCAATGAACAGTATGGCCGCATCCGACCATCCAGGACATAGCCGTGAAAGGTAAGAACCAGGGGGACTGATTCCCGATAAAAAAACCTGGCGTAATCCGGCGTTGTGTGGATCAGATCGGCGCCTTTGGCGGAAACGGTTAAAGGCAATAAAAACGGAAACAATGTCCAATATGGGTTGTATCCACAGATATGGTAATTGGAGATTTTATTGCCTAAAATCTGGTGGACGATATAGGCCCCGCTTCCAGTGGCCATGGGGCTGGTGATTTTCATATAAAAGAATCTAACGCGAAAACTCTTTTGTTGGGGTTCAATGCGTGGAGACTTTTACGATATGGCAAATACATCATCCAAT
>JAUVVL010000302.1 GCA_030604635.1 Desulfobacteraceae bacterium | reverse complement strand
CACCCTCTTTTGCCCAATTTCTGTGTCAGGCTCAAATTTTAATCCTCAAAATACTCAATGTATTCCTGTGGTTAAAATTTTCGCCTTCCTTGAACTTGAGCAAAATTGAGCGTTTTTCAAAGGTCTCGATCCGTATAACCAAATCCGTGAAAGAGGCGTTTTTTCCAACACGGTGCCTGGTGTGCGAATCTTTTTTTCATCACGGGCAGCACCAAAACGATGATTTGAAAATCGGTTCTGCGGGTGCAAACATTTCAAATATTTCGCCAAAATTATTCGTAAAAAACGTTTTAACAACCTCCCATGAAAATTCTTATTTGGGCAATTCTACGGCGATCTTTGAGATGCTGCTGGCTCCCTTTTTATGCCCGACCTGTTTAACCGGATTTTTACCGGTTGAATCTCCTATGTGTCCCAGGTGTGGCATTGTGTTTAAAAGCAGGCAAGGAGAGGATCACGTCTGCGGGGAGTGCCTGGATTCTCCCAAGAGATTCGGGATAGTCCGATCACCGGGTATTTATGAACAGACACTTATGGCGGCGGTCCATTGTTTGAAGTATAGAGGAAAGATTCAACTGGCACGACCTTTTGGAATGCTTCTTTTTGCTTCTTTTATCAGTTTTTGGGAAAAAAACAGTGTTGATCTGATTATGCCGGTTCCACTTCATGTAAAAAAGTTCAGGATGCGGGGTTTCAACCCTTCGTTTCTTCTCGTCAGGGACTGGGCGGCCATTGCTGCAATGTTAAATGGCGAATTACCGGATATTCCGGTTGCCAGAGATGTTCTTGAAAGGAGAAGATGGACTGAGCCACAAACCGGTCTGGGGCGCAAGAAACGTTTGGCAAACGTCAAGAATGCCTTCAGTATCAACGATTACTCTAAAATCGCAGGGAAAAGAATACTCCTTGTGGATGATGTTTACACCACATAAAAATTGTAACAAACTTAAATTATTGCTAAAATCCATTGCTTAGCCTGTTTTGGTCAACACTTTGGTCAACAGTTGCGAAGTCTCTGCAAGTTTCTCGTCTATCCATGCAGTGTACTTGCTCATTGCCTCTTTCAAGGTGTCCTCAGACGGTGCAAGGTAGTGCATATCCATACCCTGCAAACTGTGGCCCAGGATCAAATCCCTGTAAACCGGATCAACACCCGCAGCTACCATATTGGTTTTGACTGTTCTCCGTGTGTCATGAAATGTTATACCGTCCTTTGTGTTCCTACCATAAGGCAACCCTGCCCGGTCACAGGCGGTCTTGAAGGGACTTACAAAGCCATTAATATGAGAAAGGGGTCTTCCCTTGTACGTAAACACAAAGTCGTGCATTAAGGCCCGTGGGAGGCTATCCAGGGCATCTTTTACATTGTGGTTAATAGGGATATCCTTCGCCTTGCGTTCTTTTGTCACTTCCGGCGGTAATCGAATAAAGGATTTTTCCTTGTCGATATAGCTCCATTTTAATTTCTGTAATTCCCCTGACCTCATACCTGTGTTGAAAGCAATGATTAAAACAGGTTTAAAATGAGAGGCAGTTTTTTCAATCAACTTGATATATTCTTCAAAATTGATGGTCCTCTCTCTTGCGTTCGCGCCTCTTTTGAGCTTGCGTTTAATTTTTCTAAAAGCTTTCAAGGCATGACCGTCAAGCTTATCGTTATCAAATGCCGCTGTAATCATAGTCTTGATTGTGGATATCTCGATATCGATTGTGGCGGGAGATATATCTTTTTCACGCATTGCCTGGAAGTTCTCAATCTCGGATTTCACAACAGAACCGATGATTCTATTACCAAAGACCTTATTAAAATTATTCAGTGCAATCCCCACACGCTTGTAAGAGGCAAGCTTTTGAACCTCTGACAAGCCTAAATACCAGTCAGTAAGTTCCTGGAAGGTCGTGTTGTATTCTTTTACCATGTCAAGCAACCGCTTCTCACGCTTTTGCACTGACCGTTTTGACCATGCGTCCCTTGCATCTTCGATTGAATAGCCATTCAAACCCTCGAAGGCTGCAACAGATTCCCGCTTTTGCTTTCCACCGGGTAGTCTGTAACTGATCCAGTATTTAACTTTACGGGATCGTTTCAGCTTTTGAAGGTCTGCCCCGCACTTGCAGACACGGTTCCTGTTTGATTGTTTACGCCTGCATAACGGATTCGGACATTCTGCTAAAATTCCCATATTACCCCCCTTTCTTTAACCAACCCGGCCTACCGGTTTTCCGGTCTGCCACTTTGGATAAATCCTTTTTACGGATAAGCCACACATTAGCAAACTTTTGCGCTGGCAGCCGTCCGGCTAAAATTAGTTGTCTCACTCTGGAGTCATTAACCCCCAGGGCCTTTGCCGCTTGCTTTGCTGTTAAAATTTTATCGTCCATAGTTTATATATAACAACGCTGTTAGTGTATGTCAAGGAAAAAGATTTATATTTTAATCTTCTTAAAGGCTCCTTGTAATCCTTTTTCCAAGTTACCCCCTTTCACCCCACTAAAAGCTTAAACTCCTTCCCTCCGAAATCTTTATCGTTATGAGTTTAGTGCTTTTCTTTTTCTTCACCGGCGGTCTTAAATCGCACAACTCTTGAAGCTCCAACTCACACCGCTTGATATGCTGTGAGAGGATGTCTATTTGACGATCAAGCGGTGATATTTTTTTAAGTTTTGACATATACCCCCCTTTTTGTTAATGGTTTACTATGCCTTGACATGAGAAGTCTTGATATATCGCCTCTTACGCTTCTATCCTTGCCCTTAATGCCTCTCTCGCCTGCACAACCGGAGATATGCAGGCTGACAAGCATTAAATCTTTACTTTGCGGGACAGATCAAAGCCTGCCCCGGATTTTGGTTTATCGTTCCCAGTAAATTTCCTCATCACATTCATCACAGATAACAATATCACCATCCTCAAAATCATCCTTTGTCAGAGGCTTAGCATTGCCAGGATCACCACAATCAGTACAGGTTATCTTGTTGCCATCTCTCCATCCAATCAAATCTTCTTCTTTTACAATTCCCATAATTCACACTCCTTTTTGGTTAGCCCGGAACCAAACACTCCGGGCTTTGTTATGGATTAATCTGATTCATTTTCATTCAAGTTTATTAGTAGCGGTTTCAAGTTCAGATGCAAAACCATGCAAAATTTGAGCAACCCCAGTGGTTTCGTCCACGGTAAGCTCCTGAGATCCATTGCCATCAAAAAGATTTGCAAATGTAATAAGCTTTAAATGGATTAGCACAAGCTCATTATAAATTTTAGAAACTTCATCCTTGCTTGTCACGGTTCCCCCTTTCTTTGGATTCAATGTAAGTGTGAAATAGTGATGAGTATGATTCCCACCGTAAAAATAAAAAGTTTGCCCTGACATGGTTCATGCCCCTTTATTTGATTTTTCAAAATCAATATTAATCACGTTGCCCCCTAGCTGCTTATATTCTTTTAATTCATCCCGGAGCATTTCACCACGCATGTTTCGCGATACATCTGCCAGAAATTTACTAAATCCCTTTTTTATATCCTCATCGTCCAATAAGTACAAAATTACCCCTTTTACCAATTGTTTATAGTAGTTCATTTTTTCATCAGAGATCGTCAAATCTTGAGGCTCTTTGTCAATCATGATGCACCTCCCTATTTTTTCCAAAGTCAACACTGATCACATCGCCGTCTTTTTGGACTACATGGTCAACCTGATCAGGCAGCCCCATTTCGATTTCCAAAGAGGTAATTTCTTTTTTTAAATCTCGGACTCTCTCTTTTAAGTCTTCCTTTCTTGCATCTTCCTTTATGGGCAATTCCAATGATGAGTAAAAACTCCGGTCTTTTTTCAAGCAGCCAT
>JAUVVL010000147.1 GCA_030604635.1 Desulfobacteraceae bacterium | reverse complement strand
GCCAACTGGCAGATTTCTCAGTACGTTCCATCCAAGCTTTAACCATCCGGCTGAATGAATTTAAAGCCTTCCTGAAATCTCAGTTAAAAAGATCACTTATCAACATCTGATCAATTTTGTGGCCGATTACAAAGACCCCTCAATACATGTAAGAAAGTCCCGTGTCTGCTTGTTAACCGTTTTCTATAACGGAAAGGGGAAGTATTTTTAATTTTCTTCTACTATTTTTATTGATAATAATTTTTTCTTGAAATGCTCGAAATATTAATGCAGACTGTTAAAAATTAACTTCTTATCGTCATGTTTTATCAGAGAACGCCGATCTAATTGCGCCTAACTTAACATCTTACCACGGGATTCGCTGGAACTGAGACGCGGGAAACGCGCCAGCGTTTTCCCGTCGATTCTCCCGCGACTTGTTAGCTAAAGTGCCAATTAGAGTGTGAAAGCCCCAACACAACTTCTATTTCTTCCATACAAAGTGGGCTCGTATTTTTTTGGACACAATTGAGGTAAAGAGCTACTAACCTTGCAGTGCCCTCCACAATTGTAAACGGACCCTCTATGGTTTGGCCAAAAAAAGTTATGCCACAAATTTCGAACTGGCCTTGATTAAAAGCGGAAATTATTGCTGATACTCTTGGATCACGGCTCGGATTTGCCTGAAGGAAAATAGCAGCATCGATAAGCCTCAACGACCCACTTGTGTAACTAACCCACCCATTAACATTTACTGTATGTAATTGTACAAATTCGTTTTCAGTTAGACGCAACTTGGCAAGGCTCCACTCTGTGTCTTCTGGCAGAGAATTCACAAATCCACCGCGCGATCTCCAGTGCCGCTGAATTCCACGACGCTCAAGTTCATGGTCGCCAGAAGTTAGAAAAGAAAGTGTTTCCTGTATAATTGATTCGTCAGGTGAAAAGAAGAACTGTGAATGGACTTCGCCTATGGCGAACCTTCTATCCATTTCGTGTTCAGTTATATTTTCTACGATATTCATGTTATCACATGCCAGCTAAATAAGTCAGTGGCAGCTAGGGGAACAACGCATTACGCAAAAGTTACTGAAATACAATATAATGAAAAAGTTGAAAACCGCACCGCCCTAGTGTCATGTCAAGTTGATAAAGTTGGATAAAGTCGTTTTAATTTAATTCTGGCGTCATCAGTAGAAAAGCGCCAGTCTACCTTGGCTTGAAGAAAATTACGCTGATTTTGCCATTGGGCCACTTCTCGTTTCGACTGCTTGGTTCATGCGGTGGATAGCTGTAAGGTGTTTAGTTTTTGCATTTGATGATCATGCTTCTGTTCATAACAGAACCACCGAACAAACCATATTGTGTGCCAGATATAACTGCTCCTTGGTCACCGCTTTTTTCAAGTACTACGTAACCCCTTTCACCGCAGAGTTCCCCAGCCTTCTCATAACACATACCCCAGTTGAGAGCACTCCCAGAGCAATTGATACTGTAACCTTGCTGTCCGTCAGAAGTGTACGTTTGCTTTGCAGTAGCACAGCCGCAGATCAAGCTTGCAAAGATGAAAATTAACAAATATTTTTTCATAGCTCCTCCAATTGTTTGAAAAAAGTACAGAACCCAAGCTTTATATTTAACAATTCATTCAAAAAAATGTGTTTTCTATTAAGAGGATAGCTCCGAAATTAGATTGATATTTCGCATTTGCACTCAGCAGTTGCCGCGCTTAATGCACTTATAATTCCCGCAACCTCTCTCTTGTCGAGGAAAAGAGAAAAGAAACTTTTTCCGAATTCAAGAAATAAGATTTCTATCTTGCCGCTAGAAGTTTGCTCTGATTTAATCGTGAGTGGTTTTTTTGTCTTTCTTTTATAACTTCTTCTATCCTTATCTGTAAAAGTGTATTCCATGCATCCCTCCTTTTTTCACTGTTAACATATATTCAGAAATTTACAAACTCATAATTGTGTCCCGGGGTAACCATTATACAAAGCCTAATTTTAGGCTATGTCCGGATTTCTCAAACATAAAATTGCAATAAAATCATGCTGGTGCTTAAATCGTGCCCATTTTCGTTTGTATGGATTTATGATAAGATTTATAAAGGATTATCAACTACCCAAGACCGTGCAGATGACCCGCCAAAATATCAACCTGTGCTCCGACAAGCTTAATAGGGGCACATTCTCGCACAGGTTGTTTTTCGGCGGATTCCTTCGATTTATAGTAATTGTTGATTAAATTTGTCTTGAATAATTCGGTCAGACCCTTATATTTCCTTTTTAATTGGTAGTTGTAAAGTCAAGTAAATCTTAATTTTGCGTATTGTCAGTCATCTTCATCCGACGATATCATTCCAGAGGTAATTTTTACGACGAAAGTAGATTAGTCAATTATTTAACAATGATTTTAGTTGATAAAGAAAAAGTTTTTTCTCCCTGGGAGTTATCAATTGAAACATTTCTTCAATGTTACTCTTATTTTCATCTTGTCGATCAATTTTATATAGATGATATCTTTCAACTTGTCCTTTGGTTATCAAATTAACATAATAAAGATTGCGATGGTCAACGCTTGGATCTACATGCCCTGGGTGCCCTGCCCTGTGCACGGGCTGATCGACTGGGACACAAAAGAAGATTACGAAAACGCGCTGAAAAAATTTAAGGAATGGAAACGATCAAGCACCGTTTCAATACCAATGCTGACTTACAGGCCGAGATCGTCCAAACTGACACGCTGGTTCTTATTATCAGGTTGAAATTTATGAATACTGCTTTGATAAATCATTTGTGCGTGATCCCCAACCATTTATGGATCTGATTTCGTACATCAGATGGGATGTCGACCTTTTTTCCCATTCAATGAATTTATCCTTGAATACATCGATCATGAGCTGGTTGAGAAGGTTCTTGCGCTCATCGTCAAAAAGGGGCTCAAGTTTTGATACAGATGAGCTATCTTGGTCGCCAGTTTCACCGAATGCCTTAAAAAAACGGTTGATGTCTTTTTGGTATGCAGGATATCTTTGCACAAGATGAGACCTGAACTCTGAGGTATATTCCGGTTCGAGAAGGTCATCGAGCTCGGCAGTATTTTTTATGCCCACATCCCTTGTACATGCTGACATCACTGCCTGCTGGCTAATCCTATGCTTTTTGGCCACCATCTTTGCAGCATCAATCCTTGAAGCTCCAAACTGCCTAACTTGGCGGTAAACTTCCAATACATACCTGAGAGCCTTTTCCATGTTTTCCTCCATTACTGCAACAGTATATACGGATTTATATCAAAATTGTTTATGAAATAACTCGTTATTAATCTCTGAATATTTCACATTAGGCATTGCACCCCCATCTTGATTTTCGGCACTACCGCCGTGTCAAATGATATGTGGTGATAACCGTCTCCCGGTCGCCACTGATCAGAACGCCTTTTCCGACAGACCGCTCAACCATATGGATCTGTTTCTTTAAGGTTGAAATCAGCCGATCCTTGTCTTTTTTCAACAGCCGGTATTCGAATGCACCGCCTGGTCGCCTGCCTTTTTGGCCATGCTCAATGATAAGATTGATCTGTTCTTTGGAAATGCCGCGCTGCTGGCATCTAATTTGGGTATGATTGGATTTCACCATTAGACACCTCTTATTAATAATGGTCTCCAAGATTCATTTTCTGTGAGACCCTTTCCCAGACATCGAGAAAGCCCTCAAGCCATCCTTTGAAATAAAGGTCCTTGACATGATCAAAGCAGAGGAAGAAATCCAGGCCTGTCTCAAGCTGCTCGTTTTCAACTTTTTCCCTGGTATCTTTTGTTGATCCCATTTCACATAGCTTTTCAGGGGACTCTGCATCCCGGTGTGTCCAGATCGTGTACATCCACTGAAAATCACACCTAAACGCATCCCTTGTCCCATCCTTGAATCCTTCCTCGCGGAACGCCTGTCCGTATTCTTCCCGCTCCTTTTTAAAGCTGCCGGCCAATCTGTCTATCTCTTCGCTGGTTTGATCCCGGAGCTCTTCGATTGTGATAGCTCGGTGAATCACACTCTGGCAGAGCTTAGAAATATTTAAGCGGTCTTTAAAGGCCTGCATCTTTTCATATAACTCATCGGGAACACTGATATTTATTCTCTGCGACATGATTTTAACTCCACTTGAAAAATTTACATACTCAAACACCATAATACTAATTAATCTCTATTTTGAATCCACTATAATAATTTTGTGTATGAATGTCAAGTAAAAAAGTTGATACACACTAAAAAATTTAAAATCAATAAATTGTGTGTATATGGTTGAAGTGATGGAATCCGAGAATCCCAAGCCCCATACAAAAAAAGCCCACGGAAAACACCACGGGCCCCAGCTTGTACATTATGATATATAAGATTTTATAAACCACTTGTACTTTACAAAGTACAAGTGGTCAAAACACAACCCTCACACTCACCGGCCTTGACAACTCATCATAACCTCTAAGTATAGCAACCCTCTCAAGCTTCGCTCCGAGGAGATAATCCGAAAACCCTTTCTGGCAGCCAGCAAGTGACAAAGATACCTCTTGAGATCCGCCGCACACCCTGACTGGTTTGAAAGCGATGGAAAGCGAATACTGAAAACCGGAAGGTACTTTCCACACATAGAATGATATAGCCTTACCAAAACCGATTCCGCTTGCGAACCATGATGTCAGCCGAGGACTGCACAACCGAGACACCGTTGACCTCAGTGACACGAAGCCTCACTAAATCCCCAGAATCAGAGATCACAGAAGCAGTTACCCTGGCACCTTTAGACAGCCTTCTCATTTCACCTATAAGCTTGTCAGGATACCGGCACAAAATGAAACAGATGTGTCTGCTATAACTCGCATTGTGGTCGGGCCATGCTATCTGATTTATATTTATGGATAAACGCTCCAAAAATAGGTGTTTTTGGCCTTAAAACGTCCCTTCAGGTAAAATCACTATTGTAAGCAGCCTGTGCTTCAAGAAGATGATATGCACCCCCCGACTCCCCAACCTTACGGCTCTTTGCCCGAACGCCGAGTTTCTCTTACTCGTTGTGTTCGGTCGTGCTGAAAGTGTAAGAAGCGACGACGTTTTTATCATCGAATCGAATTACCAGGTCCTTCGCTTTCTTCTCAACAAACAGACCGTAACTATAGTTACCGTAAGTCCAAGTTCGCTGGCCGTCTTCAATGCCAATTCGCCATGGAGATCCGAACATAATGCGTATCTCATTTTGGGTGGTCATTCCTATCTCGATTTCAGAGACTTTGCTAGCAGGAAAGTCTTGACCTATTGTGGCACAACCTGAAAAGAACAGGATGAGTATTGCCGATAGACCCAACAAAATAGCGAGCAATTGAATACGATGTCCAAATGCAGATGATTTATGGAGACCGTTAGGGTTCATTGTATTCCTCCTTCTAAATCACGCCATAGCGGAAAATACGACCTTTCAGGTCGGTCAATCCTTATAGGTTGTACCGCTTTTACTTTAAAAATTCCAAATGGTTTTATCTGTTTAGCACCTTGACAATTCTGTCTGCATTGAGTACCCCATCTTTTAAAAGAAGTCGGACAGGGAGTTCTGTAAGCGGAGATTCCTTAAGTCCTTTAAGTATTTTAACAAGACCGGTGGACGTGATTAGAGAAATGCTCAATTCATAATCGTATTCACATTCGCTGACAAAATCTTCGGTGAATTCATTTGAAACAATTACAACTTGGCTGACATGGTACCCCTTCTTTTTGCATAACCCCTCGTATGATTTCAGTTGCCGGGATACGGCTGCATATTTGTTGTAGTCTTTGTCCTTCACGGACTTGCATTCAACAATAATTACGTCCTTGCCGCCTAGGTTAAGAAGAACGTCCATTTTTGCTCTATCAGTATTCAATTCTTGCCGTAGCTTTTCGTCCACGTTGAAACCAAGTTTTTTAAATATATCTTTTGTAAGTTTCTCATAAAGACTGCCAAGCTCACTTTCTTTTACCGTTAATCCTTTTTCTTTTAGGGAATGGAGGTCTCGACACCCAATGGACTCAAAGTTTTCCAAATAAAGGTCCTGGATATTCCTAAAGCTGTTGATAATGTTAGAAACAAGATTGCCTCTTGATTTGATGCCATTTTTCTTGCAGAAGTCGAGCAACTCTTCTCGTTTTAGCAAATAAATAACATCACGGGGGCCAATGTTGTAGTCTGCTAAAAATTCAGACGACATGACATCTTCATCCTGAATTTCAAATTCTTCTTTTATTCTTTTGTTAATATTGGGGATAGCTTCCGTGAGTAAGTTCAATAATTTTTCATAACCATCACGAGAAAGTGACGTAGTATCTTCTTGTTCTAACTCATTGAAATATATAATAAGATTTGCAACTTTTTCTTCTAAAGACCTTCCTGCCTTTGTAAGGTCAATTTCAAGGTCTTTTATTATGAACTCCTGGATTCTTTTGGCTCTATCCGCCTTTGTTACTTTCTCTGTAAAAATATCACTGGTCAGAAGGTTAGTAACGCTTAGACCTTGCGCTATAATTTCTTTGATTTTCTCGTTTCTCTTAAGTTTTCTGTCAATATTGTGTTTTTTGGCGATGAGATTTATTTCAGGGTCTTTGAAGTGCCTAAGAATACGCCGCAAATACTTGTTTGGTATTTCAATTTCTAAAATTCCCATGAGTAGCCAAACAATTTCATCTGGGATAAATAAGGTGTTCGATTTGCGATTAAAAAAGATAATTCCTGCATCTTTAAGCTCACTGATAATGTCATCGACATTATGTTTTTCCAGCGGAACCACGGAATAAGTTATAGTCCTTTTTTCTTCATTTGATAATTCAAGACTCCTTGAAAGAGTGTGCAAAATGGTTTTTTCTTCCCATGACAAATGCTGGTCTCGGTTTACTGCAAGATCATTTTCATAAGCTGTTTTGACACAATTTTGATAAACGGAATAATCTCGCTTTCTTTGTGATGATAACTCACCTTTCTCTTTGTTAATTTGAGACGATATAGTTTTGATATGGGATTTCAGCTTCGCCACAGCTTGATTGTACAATTTATAAAACCATTCTCTTGACATCACTTGGTTGCCATCTCTGACAAAGATTTCAATTATAATATCAAGCTGATAGTTGCTAAATTTAATTTTCTTTTCTAAATGAGCGGAATACTTTTCGTTGAGAAGGTTGAAAAGTTTAGCGATATTGGCATCGTCTACGTTTTTTAACTGATTCGCACCTTGAGAAAGTATTTGATCTACTTGAGGCGTTATTTTTCGTGATTCAGTACAGAAACCGTCAAGAATTTTCAAAAATGAAATTTTCTCGATTTGATTCACTTTGCTCAGTACTTTCAATAAGTTCATAATAACCTCCTCAATTTGATTATTCTCGGGCGGTACAACCGCCCGGTCACCTGTGCCAAAAGCTTATACGAAATTTCTAAAAAAAGCCAGAACCTTAAAAAAAATTTATACCTTAACTAAACGCCTCCGCTTTTGGCATTAGGTGCACTGATTGATTGTGTGCCGGGCACGGCACGCATTCTTAAGGGTGAGTATATACTATGATTAAGGTATAATGCAAGTCCCTGATCCAGCCAGATGGAGGCGAAGGATGTAGCAGTATGGCAACTGTATATCGGTGACGGTATATGGAGAGGAAGATGTCCTGCCGAGGCAGGATACTGCGAACGCACGGGGCGACGAACAGGAACCGAGTCAGGCGGGTCTGATGGGACGAGTCCCGCAAAAAGCGGGATAAAGTCCTCTATCCATTATAGGTCAGACAGGTATACTCGGCGCTCGTGTGCGGAAAGATGCGTGTTTACCCCGGGAGGCATATTAGTCGGAGGAAACGAGCCGCGGTGGAATAGACGTGGAGGACTCACCCCGATGAAGGCCTGAACGGTCCCCAACCGAATGGTTTGGGTAAATGGTCATGGCTGTCAAAGAGCGTATTCTTACTGGTATTATGCAGTCCCGCCGCTGGCGGGAAAATGCTGGTAGCGTTGCGTTCCTCAAGGCCAGGCAGCCCAGATGTTCATTTGTGTCTGTTTTGACCAGCCGAATCGCCGGATACGTGACCCGTACGTCCGGTGGCGTGGGAGGGGCGCTCAGCGATGGGCGGTCCTATCCCGATAGCTGTTTCTTATGCTATTGAATCAATTTTGAAGAAAATCTTCACAATTGGCAGACTTGATTCCTGGTATGAACCTAAATTTGGAGCTGTAAGCCGTTGTGTCTATATAATTACTTGAATAATCGATGATTTTGTATCTGGTCCCGGCTTCATTTATCAAAAACAAATCACCATTCGCTTCTTTGTAAATTTTTGCGTAGATCTTCTCCACAGTTCCGTTCATTTTATTTTGACAATATTTTGCTGTACCATCCGGATTGATTTTAATACAAACTAAACCGCCTACCATATTTGTAGTCCAAGTACCAACATAAGGAGAAGCTGGGTTTGGAAGGGGATCTACACTCAAATATTTATTGTCGATTAAGTCGTCATAGGCTGAATGCATAGCACAGCTGGTAACTACGAAAACGCTCAAGATAAGAAATAACTTCAAATTGTTTAGCTTTAACATTTAATCCTCCTTTATATTTCAATTTCAATTATAGTATCGCAGGTTAACAAAAACCCCTATAGGTTCTTGGCTATTTGATGTTCCTCTATATGGTATCTCTCTTTAATTCGCTTGATTAAATCAACATTTGCAAACGTGCTAAGTCTTTTTAGAAATTCAATGTCATTCTCATTGCCTTCTCTTTCAAAAAATAGCAGCAGTTTTGCACTTTTCTCTATTCGATTAACATCGTCTGCTTGTAGTTTCTGATGCTTAAACCACTCCGCCTTAACTTGCCAATTTAGAAGAGCCTTTCCGGCATTGATTCTTGTGAAGCGTTTCAAAAATCTGTGAAATATTCGGCTCAAGAGATAAACGATAAGGCTAAAGAGTGTGATTATCATGAATCCATCCTTATTGGTAAGTGGCAAATTTGCAGAACTAAAATCATACATCTCTGAAACCAATTGTAAAATAAATGCTAACGATACTAAAAAGAGCCCTGTTATTGCGTCGGACTTTTGTGCTGAAAGGTTGTCCAACATTTTTGTACTATAGGAAATATGTGATTGAGAAAGTTTGCCTATTAGATCAGGGGTCATCTTCAAAATTCCAATTACCAATTGAATAGCCCCCATAAATCCAACGATTGAAATGATAATTTTTAAGATCCTGATTAGACTCAAATTTTATTTCTCCTTTGCTTGCTAAAAGATCACCAGACACCAAAAGCCGCAAGTCTTTTGGTGTCTGGTGGAGTGCCTTGTGTACGCCCGGCATGGGCGTGAACCTTTCGGCAGTGAGCTCAAGGCCGAACGGCTTATGGGGTGAAAGTCCCCTGTACGTGAACCCTATTAATGGTTTTAACTCAATGTCATTAACTTAAGCGAACAAAAACAACTTAAACTGCTCAATTTATTAATAAAAAGGTTGATTATTGGTTATCGGCATGATATACTCACTTTCAATAATAACAAGCATTTATCATTACGAAAG
>JAUVVL010000298.1 GCA_030604635.1 Desulfobacteraceae bacterium | reverse complement strand
TTAATGAAACACGGCATAACCAGGGCAGTAAACAATCTGGAGGAATAATCTTGGCGTCTTTGCGTCTTGGCGCGAGGCATTATGGGGTTGAGAATAAGCTGATAAATTTGGCGAAGTCTCTTTCAAAGAAGATTAAAAATGGTCATGGCTGGAATTCTAATTACAAGATATAATTCCCTGGCAGGAATGGATGAGTTCCTTCGGAACGGATGATTGCCTAAAGGCAAGGATGAATTCCCTTCGGGAATGAATGATTCGCTTTGCGAATGGGATGGTTGCCATAGTTCGACATTCGACATTCGATTTTCATAGACAAAATTTCACAGTAATCCTCGAATAGCCTATTTTCCTACATAGCGGGGTTCTTCCGATAAAACCTGCCCGCAACGCTCTCGCTTGCGAGGCGGGGGTCACCCCGGTGAAATGCGCCCCAGTACGATTTTCCGAACCTACGGGATAAACTCCGCTGTCGTAAACGAATTTCACAGGGCAGGGATGTCGGAGATCGGAGCAGATTTTTTTGTCAAATGTTTCTTTTTGAATCTTTTAAGCTCCATCACCTCGAATGTATATGCCCTGCCTATTTTATAGGCCGATATTCTGCCTGTTTTGATCCATCTCCTGAGTGTTACAGATGATACACCAAGATATTCCGATGCCTGTTTCAGATTAAATGGTTTGCTTGCAATTTCATCCTGCCATTCCTTTACGTCCAGAATCTCAGGGAGATAGTGATGAACGCCTTTTATACCGAATTCTATAATGTGACGCACGACTTTTTCTTTTTCCTCCATTGGAAGAAGGTATATTTCTTTTATGACTTTTTCTGCTGTTGGCATTTTAACCCCCAATTTCTTTTAAATATTTTTTCAGGTTCTTATAAAAGTTTTCATGTGGACCAGCCTGGTAAAATATAAGGGAGTTGCTTTCAACCTTATAAGCCATCAGGATCAATTGATTGCCCATCGTAAACTTGTGTACCCTGAAGCCGCTCAAATCGCCTTTTTTAAGTTCTCCGACCTCGGTATCGGACAGAACATCTTCCACCGCATCTAAGATAACCTGCTGAAGGTGTCGTGGAAGTTTCTTCGCGTACTTTTTAAACCGCGGCATCTGAAAGACTTTCATAAAATATACATATCATAAGTTGTCATATATTGTCAAGTTGGCTGAAGAACGTTGAAACGTGGGAAAGGGAAAGGACAGAGGACGCCCCGGTGAAATGCGCTGCGCTGTGACTTCGTCAATTTCACCCCAGTACGATTTTCCGAACCTACGGGGCAGGGCAGGCGGGATTGAAAAAAAATGAACATCGAACATCGAACGTCCAACATCGAACGTTGAATGGGAAAAAGAAAAACATTCAACGGGGTAAACATGCCACAAGGTAATCAGACAGGTACTGAAGAAGTGAACAGGTCTCGCGCTATTTCGCCCTTCATCTTGGGCCTGGTAAGCTTTTTCCTGCTTAATATTTCATTCTTCGGGATGAATTATTGGAAAAGGGGTACTTTTGAGCTTTCTTTGCTGTATGTTAAATTACTGATCGCGTTTTATTTTATCTGGCTGTTTGTTTCGCTTTTTACAAAGAAATTCCGATTTGACTTCTATAGAAGTTATCGAGCGTTGATGCTTCTGCTCACAAGGTCAACGATATACATAGTGTATTGCGTAGCGCTCATGGTGGTTATAATGGGGCTGCGTGGATTTTCAAGGCTGCAGGTCTTCGGGACGTGCGGTCTTTTTTTTATTGGGGAGGTAATATTATTTTCGTTTTGTTATGTGATGATTCGCAGGACAAAAGTTGCTTATGCAGGCACGGATTATGCTAAGCCAAAACCAAAACCAAAGCCAAAGCACTTACTCGTTTTATCTGTCAGTGACTTTCTCCTGGTCACGTTTATATTCTTTATCGTGAACTATTTTAAAAAGGGCACGTTTGGCCTTTCCCCTGAATATGAAAAACTGCTCCTTATCATATATGGTCTGTGGTTTGTCACCGCCTTGATTACAAGAAAATTTGATCCCGGTTATCGCAATTATTACTATGCGATGGCCCAGTGGACAAAGGCGGTTGTTTTCATGGCCGCCACCCTGGCGGTAATTATCTTCGCGTTCAGGCTTTTCTATTATTCAAGATTTCAGATGGTTGGCTTTTTTTTCCTTCTAATCCTGGCTGAATCTGTCCTTTATTATGTCTATTATGTTCTTAGCAGGAGCGAAAAAAACGATGGGGATATTGAATCGATTGAGGAGGTAAGGTCTGTAATAAGACAGGAAGCGTTGTCTCTTGATATAGATATAGAGGAATTGCGTTCCCGCCTTACAAGACCGGTAAAAGATAAATTGCGGGAGGTGTTTCTTGATTCTCCGGAGGTGTTTGATTTGCTTGATCAGACGCTGGATCTGTCACGTATCATCCGTATAGAGTCAGCTATTATACACAAAAAAGGGCTGTACCATCAAAAAGCAACCAATCCTCTCCATATTCGCCTGCTTATAAATTTGGAGCGGGTCAATAATATCCGCTGGGTCAACAGGTATTTTTTAGAGGCGCACAATATACTTCTTCCCGGCGGCTATTTTGTCGGGAGGGTAAATACCATAGACCTGTACAGGAAGCGGTTCTTTGAGAAATATCCAAAATATTTTTCGCAGATTTTTTATTCTGTCAATTTTATTTTCAGACGCGTATTCCCCAAGCTTTCAGTGACAAAGAAGCTCTATTTTATGATTACAAAGGGTGAAAACAGGGCGATTTCCCGCGCTGAGACGCTGGGCCGGCTCTGTTTCTGCGGTTTTGAAATAATTGCAGAACAAGAGATTGACCGTAATCTATACTTTATTGCCAGGAAAGTTAGAACAGCTTCTCTTTCCGAAAATCCATCATTCGGACCTTTGGTAAAATTAAACAGGACCGGTATAGAAGGTAAACCAATAACTGTATATAAGTTCAGAACAATGCATCCATATTCTGAATTCTTGCAGAAATATATATATGAAAGGAACAGTTTGCAGGAGGGGGGGAAATTGAAAAATGATTTTCGGGTCACCGGTTGGGGAAAAATCATGAGAAAATATTGGTTGGATGAGCTGCCAATGCTTTATAACTGGATGAGGGGGGAATTAAAGTTAGTGGGTGTTAGACCTTTAAGTAGTCATTACCTAAGCCTTTACGATAATGAACTTCAAGAAATGAGAAAAAACACAAAACCCGGCTTAGTTCCTCCGTTTTATGTTGATCTGCCAAAAACATTTAATGAGATCTGTGAGTCTGAAAAAAGATATCTGCAAGCATATAAAAGAAATCCAATAAAAACACAATGTTCTTATTTTATTAAAGCCATGTACAATATTATTATTAAAAATGCTAGAAGTAATTAGACGTGATGAATATTAGCCACCCCGATGAAATAGAAAAGAAAAAGGCATTTCATAGGGCAGGCAGACACACACAGACTGACCCCTGTACGATCTTTTGAACCGCTAAGCCGCAAAGGAGTTTTTTTGGGGTGCAAGCCAATTGTGAGCGCCGCCACCCGGCGGTCACAATGTCTTTCTTAGCGTGCTTTTGCGTCTTGAGCGCAGCGGGCGGTTGAGTTGTAGGGGTTTATATTTTTTGAACCGTCCCAGTACCATCTTCCGGGGCTACAGGATAAAAATTGACAGGCTTGACAAATATTTCAAGGTTGTCTATAGAGTTCTGGCTACTGGGTTACCTGTGAAGGTTGTTTAAGAACTGGATTTTGAGGATAGACGCTGATGAGTAAGGATATATCAATAATTGGTGGATCGGCTGCCGGATTTTTTACATCCTATCTGCTGGCCAGACAGGGGTTGAATGTTCGATTGTTTGAGTCAAGAAAGCAGATTTGCCATCCTT
>JAUVVL010000066.1 GCA_030604635.1 Desulfobacteraceae bacterium | reverse complement strand
TTGCTTTTATGATCTTAGATGAACCAATTACTTTATCATTATTTATAGGGACAATACTGGTATGCGCCGGAGTTTATCTGACCAATAAAAAAACAGCCGGGTAAGGTCTTCATCCTTGACAGATCGAGCAAAAAAAGAGTCAGGTAACAGTTAAATAGTCTTAAAATCGAATGTCAAAAATCTTCATAACCCTAAAACCCTAGTTTTAACACCACATTATATTGGCTTCGTTTCTTAGCGGCAGTCTTTTATACTTGAATTTCGGATAACCTACCATCATTGCTCCGAAGCTAATATTTCCATCAGGAAGTTTTAGTTCTTCTTGCATTGGTGGCCAGAAGATTGCTGCAGCGTTAAAATAACCAGCCCAGCATGCTCCAAGATCAAAGGACAAAGTAGCCAACTCCAAATATGTTAGGGCAATGGTACAAGCGGCCGGGGCAGTTCGATCCTCTTGGTGGGCATGGGCAACGATTACATGTGGCGCATTTCTGCAAATTATGTCCTTTCCTCCTTCCCAGGTAGCAACGACTCGATTTAGGTTTAAAGCGGCAACAATAGGAGAGTCTTCATTAATCAAGTTACGCATCCAATCAATAACAAATCCTGACAGTCGTTGGACATGATCGCTGTCATATATAACCAGCCATTGTACAGGCTGGAGGTTGTGTCCAGACGGGGCAAAGCGTGCTATATTAATTAATTTGGTTAGATCCTCTTTCTCTACAGGCTTTTTCTTGTACGCTCTTGTGGACCTCCGACTTCGCAAAAAGTGCTCGACTTGTTCTGGGCCATATGACCAGTCAGTACGCACAGGTGAGCATTCTTCTGGTCTCATGGTTACATGAGACATGGCTCCATTTGGGCAAATGGCCACGCAATGTCCGCAGTTGATACACACTTCGTCTCCACCATCAATAAGTGTAGGAAAGGCCTCTTTATCTTTAATCTCAATAATTCCCGCTGGGCAAACCTCAGTACAAATGCCATCACGCTTACATTTTTCCATATCCACGGTTAGCAGACTCATATTGTTATCTCCTATTTTTGGATTAATAATAATCTCAAATTTGTGGGTCTTGGGAAAGTCCATTGGATTATTAATTTTAAGATCGTCAGACAGATTTTATTGCTGAAGCGCTTAGATTTTTAATTGTTATTACCTGAAAAACATGTAAAATCGACTGTAAATGACAAATAATAAAACGCTACGTATCTCTGATCGGCTTTATAGGTTTTCATAATGAAAAAAAAATTAATTGTCACCATTATTATTTTGACTGGGCTCGGCCTTATAGGCTGGCAAATCTATCAAAAGGCCTCTGCTGCCAGGAAAGGCTTAAAGGGCGAGCGCCGAAACGTACCCGTTGCCGTCGAGGTTGTACCCATAAAGAAAGCCTCCATACGGGAAGTGGGGAGCTTTACCGGGTCTTTGTATCCACTCTCTGAGTTTATCATGGCACCGAAAATCGCCGGACGCCTCGAAAAGCTATTGGTACATATCGGCGATACGGTCAAAGGCGGGCAGCTTGTGGCCGTACTGGACGATGATGAATATCTACAACAGGTCATCCAGGCAAAGGCGGAACTGGAGGTTGCCCGGGCAAATCTTCAGGAGCGAAGAAGCACCATAGAAAACGCAAAAAGAGAGTATGAGCGAACCAAAGCATTGAGGAAAAAAAAGATAGCCTCAGAATCCCAGCTTGATGCCGCAGAGTCCGAATTTAAAACCCAGCAGGCAAAGCTGAAAGTTGCTACTGCTCAGATATCCCAAAAAGAGGCGGAGCTGAAAATGGCCAAAGTACGCCTTTCTTATGCTCAGATTAAAGTGACAGAAAATAACTCCAACGGGTACAAAGTGGTGGGGGAGCGCTTTGTGGACGAAGGGGCCATGCTGGCGCCCAACACCCCGATAGTCACTATTCTCGATATTGAAAAGCTCATTGCCGCCATACATGTAATCGGACGGGACTATCCTAAGATTAAACCGGGTATGGAAGCAGTAATTTCAACAGATGCGTTTCCTGGTCGCACCTTTACCGGAAAAGTGGTTAGAATAGCCCCTTTTCTGAAAGAAAAATCGCGGGAGGCCAGGGTGGAGATAGAAATACCCAATGTACAAAAGCTTCTGAAACCCGGTATGTTTGCGCGGGTTCATATACAATTCGATGAGCATGATAACGCCACCGTGGTCCCGGTAGCCGCACTTGTAAAGAGAAACGGCTCACAGGGGGTTTTTGTAGTCGATCCTCAGGAACAAAAAGCCAGGTTTATTCCGGTTACCGTCGGTATTGTAAACGGCATCCAGGCGGAGGTGTTGAATCCAGTCATCACAGGTGCGGTGGTGACCCTGGGACATCATCTGCTGGAAGACGGTGCTTCGATTATTCTACCAGGGAAAAAACCGGACGACGGTGCTCAACGGAAAGGTAGAAAGCACAATGTCAAGGGAAGCGAATCTAATAAGGGAGAAGATAAATCGTGAACATCTCCCAATTTTCCATACGACGCCCGGTATTGACCGTCATGGCTTTTTTGATTGTCATCATCCTCGGCGGGGTTTCCTTGTCTCGTCTTTCCATCGACCTGATGCCCGATATTACATACCCGACGCTTAGCATTACCACTGAATACGAAAACGCCAGTTCCGAGGAAGTAGAAGAGTTGATCACTCGCCCGGTTGAAGAGGCAATGAGTGCGGTACCAGGAGTAGAAGAGGTTACCTCGGTCTCCGCTGAAGGTCGCAGCAGCGTTCGGGTTACTTTCTCATGGGGTACTAACCTTGATGAAGCGGCCAACGATATTCGAGAACGTCTGGATCGCGTCATTCCGCGCCTTCCTGAAGATGCTGAAAGACCAAGGCTGCGAAAGTTCGATCTCGCAGCCTTTCCGATTTTGATCATGGGAGTATCCAGTAACCTGGAACCTATCCTGGTAAGAGAAATTATCGACAATCAGGTGAAAAACCGGATCGAACGTATTCCAGGGGTGGCTTCTTTGAATATTCGAGGTGGACTGGACAGGGAAATCCATGTCAACTTGAATGCGGAAAAGATAAAAGCACTGGGGCTTCCCATCGATCAACTTATAAACCGTCTCAAGGAAGAAAATATCAATCTTCCGGCCGGTACCATCGAACAGGAACTGCTCGATGTTACCATTAGAACCCCTGGAATTTACAATAATTTAAATGAGTTGCGAAATACGGTGGTTGCCATGCGGGAAGGGGTACCCATTCAGCTAAAAGAAATAGCTACCGTAGAAGATGCCTGGGAGAAAGTAACCCGGATTGTTCGGATAAACGGCAAACCAGGTGTGCGCCTTTCGGTCAACAAACAATCGGGGAAAAACACCGTGGAGGTGGCAACCGGGGTACTCAAAGAGATCGAACAGATCAACCGGGACATCCCCCAGCTTCATATAATCCCCATTATCGACACTTCAGATTATATCAAGCGCTCTATAACCAATGTGGGCACAACCATCCTCTATGGCGGAGTGCTGGCTATATTCGTGCTGTTGTTTTTCCTCCGTAACATCCCCAGCACTGCCATTATTGCCACCACGATTCCAATATCGGTGGTTGCCACCTTTGCTTTGATGTATTTCAGCGGGTTTACGCTGAACCTGATGACCCTCGGCGGTCTGGCGCTAGGCATAGGAATGCTGGTGGACAATGCCATCGTGGTGCTGGAAAATATCCACCGGCTTAGGGAATCGGGTCAGGAACCTGAATCGGCAGCAATAAAGGGGAGCCGGGAAGTGGTGGCTGCGGTTATTGCAAGCACATTGACCACGCTTGTTGTCTTTTTGCCGCTTGTTTTTGTGCGCGGCATGTCCGGAATTATGTTTAAACAGCTCGCATACGTGGTGACTTTTTCACTGGGTTGCGCTCTGGCAGTCGCTCTGACGCTAGTGCCCATGCTGGCATCCAGGGTAGGCGCTCCGGTTACACTTAAGAAAGGGGCCGGCACTGCTCAAGGCTGGAAGATATTTCATATATCGGAGCGGTTTTTTGCCCGTATGGAAAATGATTACATAAATTTGCTTAGTTTTGCTATCAACCATCGGGTGTTGATATTAGGAAGCGCATTGCTGGCGTTTTCAGGAAGTCTTCTCCTGATTCCGCTGGTGGGTGTTGAGTTGATGCCTTCCACTGATGAGAGCGAAGTACGGGTTTATGCAGAGATGGCTGTTGGCACACGGCTGGATTTGGTAGATAAGACCTTCCAAAAGATTGAAGACATCGTGAAACAAGAGGTGCCGGAGATCAAAAATACCGTATCATATATCGGAGGTTCCACCTGGCGGGCACGGGGATCCAATGCCGGTGAGATGCGAATTGCGCTGAAAACGGTCAAAGAAAGATCCAGATCCAGCGAGGAAATAGCAGCAGCCCTTCGCAAAAAACTCATTTTTATACCGGGCGTTAAAATCCGTACCCGTACCGGCCAGGGGCTCTTTTTGCTTCGAATAGGCACCGGGGGAGATGAAAAAGTTCAGGTGGAAGTACGCGGGCACGATCTTGAAACATCCGACGCTCTGGCCCGTGAGGTTGAAGAGATCATCGGAAATGTGGCCGGTATAACTGATACTAGAATGAGCAGGGAGACCGGAACCCCGGAAGAGCTTATTGTCGTGGACAGGCAAAAGGCCGCTGACATGAAACTTACGGTATCCAGGATTGCCAATATGCTGCAAACGGTTCTTTCCGGGACATCTGCGGGAAACTACCGGGAAGGGGGAAACGAGTATAGAATTCGTGTAAAAATTGAGGGCGCTGAGAAAAAAGAACTGCGAGATATTCTGGACCTTCCCATTATTAATACCGACGGAGAGCCGGTTGTACTTCGAAACGTAGTTGATGTTCGTCCCAGGCGCGGGCCGGTGCTTATCCAGCGCAAAGACCAGGAACGCGTGGTCTATGTAACTGCTAATATCAGCGGCCGGGATATGGGCTCTATTTTGGCCGATATCAGGGAGGGCTTGCAATCGGTGCCTGTACCCAGAGATTTTAACATCTTCTTTGGCGGAGATTACGAAGAACATCAAAAATCATTTCGCGAACTTTTGATGAGCTTTGTGCTGGCGCTGGTGCTGGTATATATGGTAATGGCATCACTCTATGAGTCGCTGCGATATCCCTTTGTGGTGATGTTTTCCGTACCGCTTGGAGCTATCGGAGTGATTCTGATGCTATTTTTTACAGATACCACTTTTAACGTACAATCCTATATCGGTTGTATAATGCTGGGCGGCATTGTGGTGAACAACGCTATCTTGCTTGTGGATCACATCAACTTGCTGCGCCGACGAGATACGCCGGTTCGAGAAGCCATCATAGAGGCCGGCAGAAGAAGACTCAGACCTATTCTTATGACCGCTACGACCACTATTTTGGCAATGACGCCGTTGGCCGTCGGAATAGGTGAAGGTGGTGAGGCACAGGCACCTATGGCCCGGGCAATCATAGGCGGACTGATCAGCTCGAATCTGATTACTCTTATTGTGGTCCCCACAATCTATGCGCTCTTTGAACGAAAGAAGATGAAATCTGAGACCTATGCCGTTATGGAGCCCGCTGAACGCAAACCCCGGGAGACTACTGGCGAGGAGCTGAAATGATGGCAATCTCCTGCTTTCGAAAATCATTTGTAATGCTGCTTATTTTGAGTCTTTTAATTTTTCCGCTATCCTGCGTGACCACAAAATACGTAAGTATCGCAGAAGAGAAAATCCCGTCGGACACATACACTGAAAAGGGTATGTCGGCAGAAATTGAAATCAAGCCTATGACACCACAAACCTTAGGTCTTCCGGAAAAAGGGCCTCTTAAAATCACGGTAAAAGACGCTGTTCTCATTGCTTTGGAAAACAACAGGTCACTGGCGGTGGAACGGATCAATCCTTCTATTCAAAAAACTTTTGAGGATCAGGAACGGGCTGTGTTCGACCCAACGGTAGAGGCTGAAGTCTCTACCAAGCGAAATAATAGCAAGAGCCTGAACCAGTCAGGAAGCTATACTGAAAGTTCGTTAAACGATGTACACCAGGGAAGCATCTCTCTTAAAGAATTCTTTCCCACCGGAACATTTGTGGAAGCAGAAGCCATCACAGAGACCACAGACTCTGCTCTGTACAATGAACCATACTCCTCCACCCGCTTGGGGCTTTCGGTCACCCAGTCGCTGCTTCGAGGGTACGGAACGGATGTGAACCTGGCGCTGCTTCGTCAATCGCAGATCGAAACCAACATCACACAATACGAGCTTCGAGGGTTTAGCGAATATTTACTGGCGCATGTTGAAACCACCTATTGGGACTATGCACTTTCCCAGCGGCAGATTGAAATTGTAGAGGAATCACTGAAGATTGCAAAGCAGCAGATAGCCGATACCGAAGAAATGATCCGGGTGGGGACAATGGCGGAAGCAGAGCTTGCTGCAGTACAGGCTGAGGTGGCCGCACAGCAGCAGGGGTTGATCAACGCCAGAAGTACTATGGAGTCTACACGGCTACGGCTTCTCAGGTTTCTAAATCCGCCAGGGCAGAGCTTCTGGGATAGAGAAGTGAACCTGGTTCATCCACCAACACTGCCGGAAATAAAACTTGATGAAGTTGAAACACACGTGGAGGTAGCTATTCGGATGAGGCCTGAAATGAACCAGGCAAAATTGGATATTCAAAAGGAGAAAATTGAAATCGTTCGCACCAAAAACGGGATGCTTCCACGAATGGATCTTTTTATTACGTTTGGAAAGACCGGATATGCCGACTCCTTTTCAGGATCGGTGAACGACATTAATGGAGAAAACTACGATGTTAAAGTGGGTCTCAACTTCGAATATCCCATCTTCAACCGAGATGCAGAGGCCCAGCACAAAAGAGCGCTTCTTCGCCGTGATCAGGCAGAAATGGCCTTGGACAACCTCAAGCAACTGGTTGAGCTGGATGTGCGAAATGCTTACATTGAAGTCAATCGCACAAAAGAGCAAATTACCGCCAGCACTGCAACAAGAAAGTTTCAGGAAGAAAAACTGCGGATTGAAACAGAAAAGTTTCGTGTGGGACTCTCTACAAACTTTTTTGTGGCCCAGGCCCAGCGGGACCTTCTGGCAAGCCGCATCAGCGAGGTGCAGGCGGTAGTTAACTACCTTAAAGCGCTCATCAGCTTCTACCGCCTGGAAGGTTCTCTTCTTGAACGCCGGGGTATTGCTGCGCCCGGTCACGACTCTATGGAATATTCTACAAAGAACAAATGAGTTTCCACTCACTCTATTTTCGTGCTTTCATTTTTTCCTAATTTAGTGATAAAAACTTTTTTTGTACTCAAATGATGCGGGGGATTTGGGGACATCCTATGTAGACGCCATGCTTTACCGTGACAAGTTGGCCGAGAAGGTAGGCGGGTATTGGGCTAAGTTTCACGGAGATTGCATGTTGATAGCATTCCTGGAAGCCGGCAACATTCATACGAAACTCATGCTCCGGGGGCCATGAAATTGAGCCGTCTTCTTTTGCAATTGCTCCGAACGGTATGATGTCGATAGGGTAATTACCGCTATAGAACAAACGTTGCGTTTCTTTTTCGGAGGGATTAAATTTGCCCAATTTGAAGAGTTCATCTTTTAGAAGTTCGAATTGATCCCATTCTGCAACGAGAATGCCGATGTCAATGTCGAGCGTCGCCCTTGCTGGTTTGATATCAAATTGATGTTCGAGAATGATATCCCGGGCAGTAGCGCCAATAACGAAAAAGGGAAAATCAAGTTTTGTGGCGATTCTGTCTATTTCTCTTAGAATTGAGACAGACGTTTTATTGATTTTCCCGGATAAGTCCGGCGAGATATTTCTCATATATCATTCCTGCAGCTTCGATATTTCTGTTGTTCCCGGTGGCCATCAGATCTGCGTAAACCAAAATTGGAGGTGCGATACCTTGGTTAGTAAATTCGTAGTCAAAATTCCAAAATAGTGTCAGGATCTCAATGTCCCCATGATTTGCCTTGCGTAGTTTGTTTTTAAACACCAATTTCCCAAACGGTTCATTTGTGTAAATAATAATTTTTTCCGGCTTAAGATAACGAGTTAGTTTGGCTGCCGCAACTTCACCACCCCAGCAGGCACCAAAATATTCTATTTGCACTTCTTTCCACCAGTTTCGATTATCTGCTTCGAACCTCTCTCTAAACAGCTTGGGCCGCAACTGCTCCGGGTATGCCTCAACCCAACGTTTAAATAAGTTTTCCAAATTCAACAGCTTTCGATTACCTCTGCCTATTTCCATGAAAAATCCCATTTCTTTCAAATCCCTGAAGGCCCAACCTACTGTACCTAAGGCAACATCTGCCGTTTGGGCAATAACACGATACGGTTTATTCACCATTTCCGGTTTGTTCAGCAAAGCAAAGACAATCCTTAAACCACCGGGCTTAAACAACCGTTTCTGGGGTTCTGCTTTCAAACCTGCCTGAGGCCTGTTGCCTTTGATAAAAACATATAGCGGCGGTTCATTGATGTATGCATTTCCTGCAGTATCAATGAAAAAAATATCCAGCTTTTTCAACAATTCGGCAATCGGAGGCGTTATATATTCGGTTATTAGCAGGGCCTTTTCTTCGTAATTCAACAGGTCTAATTTCTCCAGACCTGCTGTTGCACGGGTTACTCTAGCTTTTGCCTCCACAGTGAAGTGCCACTGCATATTCTGGTAAGCGATTCGAACCAAACCATCCGGGCATTTTATATCATTTATATGATCAACTTGAAGATGCGCTTCAAATCCGGTCGTTTCCTCAAATACCTTTAACGCATCTTCAATTATTTTTTTCAGTCGATTTCGCATTTTCATAAGCCCCTTTTGTTCAAAAAGATATCATGTTCATAATTAATGAACATAATTAAAAAATGAACATATGTCAATGATTTTATTTTATATCAATATGATGATAACTATTCAATGTCATCATATATTATTTTTGTACAAGAAATAACCTTGTATGTTTATAATGAACATAATCAAAAAATGAACATATAAAAGGTTTGCTTTTCATTCCCCAAAAAGATTTATGGCAATTGGTGTTGATCTGCCCAGATTGATGGTATGCTTTAACCACAGCATCCAGCGACAGACACTGGATTACCTGTGCATCCAGCCGGAAGTAATTAAGGATATTTATGAGAATGAGTTGTAAAAAGGGAGTGGAAATTTAACCAGACGATCACTGTAAAAGGCTCAAACAATTTATCCACTATTTTTCAAAACAAATAACTATCTATTTTTGTTCAATATTAAAACAAAATATCACCGAAAGTTAGAAATATTCAAACCAGCCGATTGACACAGCATATTGTGTGTTTTATTATAATGGATACAAGGTGTGGTTTTTAGCCACATATGCTCTTTGAAAATTGAAATCGCCGGAAAGTGCTTATCAAATTAAGGTGTGCCCCGAATAATAGCAGGCTGTTATGCCTTCTCAGTTGTTGGGATCACAAGCCATGTATTGATGGCTACCACATCAGTGGTTTTCCGTGGGCCGCATGTGGCTTGCCGATTGATTGCCGAGTCCCATGCTGAATATGCTTGCCATACGGAATATGCCAGTTGAAATGGGTATTAACCCGTGTTGCTGGTTTTAGATCGATGTGGGCGAAAGGAACGCAAAGAGCAACCTTGTTTCCTTTTGAAGTGGGGCAACGCCAATATATAGAGGCGATCGTTAAAGACGCCTCCGTTGCCCTCCCGCAGAGATAAATCTAAGAAAGGAGGGTATCCAAAATGACAGCACGGAAAGATTTATACCAAATCCGTATGGCACTTGATGTCTTACGGGAAAGTGAAGTCCTATGGCTTCGCTTGGCGGTTTCAATCCGCTCCGGTTCATCAGAGGATGAATTTGTCGGAATAAACCTAAAGGCTTTTTTCTGTTCTACAAGAAGGCGCTTGTTTATTCAGTTCGTAATCGGCTACCTGAGAATAGTGTGCGGTCAGTTGTCCAAAGTCACGCTCACTGTTTTCCGTGCTTTGTGGCTGAGGATGACTAACACTGTCAAATCCAACTGATGAACTACCCCACATCTTTTTACAACAATCCTCATAAGAGGTGTATTTATATGAAAATTGGAAAAATATTAAAAATTATTAGGACCAGCAAGGGTCTTACGCAAAACCAGATGTCAAAATTACTCGGCATTTCGCAGAACTATTTGTCTTTGATTGAGCAGGACAAAAAGTCGCCCAGTGCTGAGGCGATTGCAAATTTTGCATCATCTTTAAGCATATCTAAAGATGCTCTGCTTTTAATCAGCTCAGAGGTACCCGTGGAGTTGAACGGTAAAGATACAGAAGATTTTCAAAGGCTACAACAAAATATTTTGTCCTTACTTTTATACCAAACGAGTGGAGAGCTACCGACCAGTGCCTAAAGCCTATTCTAAGGAACATCTTTGCATCAGAAGTTTAAAACATTTATCCTACCGTCTTGGTTTCCCAACACAGTTATTAGAAGAGGTCGCTGAAAAAGCAGACGAATATTATAAATTCAGGCTCATACAAAAGCCAAATGGAGGGGTTCGGGAAATTTCCATCATCAGTCAACCCCTCAAAAAAATTCAAAGGGCCATTCATCGGCTTTTAACGGAAATTTACCTGCCGGAGAATGTTCATGGAGGTATCAGGGGAAAGTCGAATTATACCAACGCCAAAGCGCACTGCAAAAAAGACTTAATATTAACTCTGGATTTAGAAAAATATTTCCCCAGCATCTCACACCATCGTGTATATGGGCTGTTCCTAAATGAACTAAAGTGTTCCCCTGATGTCGCTAGCCTTTTAACGAAATTGTGTACTATAAAAGGTCGAGTCCCTGAGGGAGCGAGTACGAGCACAGACATTGCAAATTTGGTGTTTAGAAAAACAGATTACCGTCTGAACGGCCTTGTCCCCAAATTCGATCTTGGAAACACACGATTTGTTGATGACCTAAATTTTTCAGGGCAAAAAATTACTCAGTCATTTATAAATATTGTAAAATCCATCGTCAAAGACAGCGGCTTCAGACTAAACAATGCTAAAGAAAAATTAAGAGCCAAGAACCAGCCGCAGGTTGTTACTGGCCTTGTTGTAAAATTCAAAACTCCCAGAGTTCCCCGGAAGAAGAAAAGGGAATGGCGTAAAGAAAAGTATATATTTGAAAAATTTGAATTAAACATGTCATTGAATAAAGATAAAATAAGGCGAAAATTGCAAATAGAGGGAAGGTCGAATTATTTAAACTGTATTGAGAAGGCGGGTTTATAGGCTACATGCTTTCCGAACAGACTTAAATTTATACGTTTAGGAAAACAATCCTGTTCGATACATAAAGACATCAAGAAAAAACCAAACCTGCCGTGAGGCAGGGACGGAAAGCCACGGGTTTCCAGCATTGTGAAATAGCCGAGCTACCTTGATACAAGGTGGTTCGGTTTTTGTTTTAGGAGGGATAATGAGATTTTGCTTATAGGAGATGTAAAAATGATTAATATTGGGATATTTACAACAAAAGGGGGTAGAAGTTACGATTGTTGCTTCATTCCAGAAAATAGGTCAGTACAAGCAGTTGGCCCCCTACCACCACCTGGGGATGTTGGTGCACGAGGTATTGCATTTGAAACAACTGCTGAATCTGAAAAGGAAGCACGTATAAAAATTAAAGAAGCAATTGAAAAGGGTTTGTTGAAATGATTTTTGCCATATAATTGTAAACCGACTTTCAAATTTGCCCCATCAACAAACCAACCCTTTCTCGGAAAATTAAGACGTAATGACCGTATAGGTGGGTCAATTTTGGACGCCGATTTGAAATTGTGAGAAGACAAAGCTATTAAGGAATAGAATGGATTATGGAAATTTATTTCTCGGATGTCTTTGACATCTCCCCCGATGATCTTGAAAATTATGGTGCTTTTAATGTTTCACTGATAAACGACCTGCCCCTCTTCATTGATCCCTTCCTCTTATTCAATTCAAGTAAACCAGAGTATAAAGAGCTTCATAACCAAATCATCAATTACTTGCGTTTTCTTAAGTCTTGTTCGGAGAATGGTCAAATCCATGAAGGGCTTCTGCGTAGCTGGTTTACCTTTGCTGAAGTCAAACAGAATTGGTTCGGTTTCAGCTTGGTCGGTAATAGTGGGGCTGGCCTTGGGATTGATTTTGCTCGTGCGCTCAATAATAATCTGCATACAATTTTCACAGATTTTGGCGAAGAGCAGATTACAAATGGGAGCCATTTGGAAAAGCTTTGTTTGATCAAGGCTGGTGTAGGTCGGGATAATATAAGCGATTTTACAACGAATTTGATAAAGGAATATTTGCTTAATTATACGCAGGAGTTCGCTGTCACCCACTTGCGTCCTGACCAGCGTAAAGTTGTGGCGGTCAACAGAGTTCGTTTCAATTACCACACTTATAATTGGGAAAGTGATCGGTACGAACTCCCTTGGCATAACGGTGATTACATCATCCTTACACCTAAGGATATTTTAACTAAGGATGATACTTGGATTAATAAATCTGACATCATTAAAAATTTTGATGACATTGCAGATTCAATTTCTAATTTTGAATTGCGGGCGCAGATTAATCAGTACTTCGAGAGAATACTTCCCGAAGATGCAAAAAATAAAGAATATAGAGAAGCGGTTTCATGGGTGATTTCGAAATTTCCTGAGTTTATCGATTTTTATATTAAATTCAAAGAAGATAATGGTGATGAGGCGGTTTCTGTTAGTGAGAAACGTGTCAAGCAGGTTGAATTTCTTTTTATAAAAAAGCTCAGGGAGTTTGTTCGCACACTGGAACAAGAAACGAATTTTTACTCTGTCTATGGGTACAATACTTTAGATGAGGCAAGAGACAGAGTTATGTTTCTGAAAGATGTGATCGAAAATAAGGGGGGGCATCGGCTTTTCTTTGTAAATGGGGAACCGATCCGTAGAGAAGCCGATTTACAGATTTTATTTCGTTTAACTTGGTTTGCTACTCTTTCAGATGTCAGTCGGGAGGTCAATGATGGTCGTGGGCCTGTGGATTTCAAAATTTCAAGAAGTAGTTTAGATAAAACTTTAGTGGAATTCAAGCTGGCAAAGAACACCCATCTTCGAAGGAACTTAGAAAAACAGGTCGAGATATATAAGAAAGCCAGTGACGCTCCAAATGCCTTGAAGGTAATTTTATTTTTCACTGACCAGGAGTTGGAAAATGTGATTAAGATTTTCAACGATTTGGGCCTGCATGATCATTCTGATGTTATCTTAATCGATGGTCGTGCGACGAATAAACCTTCAGGGTCAAAGGCTTGATAGTGAATTTGAATAATATCCTTTTCAGAGCATCTGCCAATTTTAGAAGCTTTCAGCTTGTTTCTGATTACCGAAAGGCAATCAATGAAGTTTGGTCAGAAAGAGCATAAGAGCTTGCTGAATTTGGGCTTGTAAAACCGATAGCATTCTTAAATTGCCAATCAGCTCAAAGAAGGGAACCAATTTAATAATGGAGGCTATTAATGCCCTTTCAAGCAACAGTTTTTAGAGTAATGATCGCATCTCCCAGTGATGTTGAGAGTGAACGTCGATTAATTCCAGAGGTTCTTCAGGAATGGAATTCCGTTAACTCTTTTGACAAAAGAATAGTACTAATCCCAGTGAGATGGGAAACTGACTCTGCACCCATTATGGGAGATCGGCCTCAAGAAATTATTAACAAACAAGTCCTAAGAGACTGCGATTTGTTGGTCGGAATATTTTGGACAAGAATTGGCTCTCCAACGGGAGAGTCAATCAGTGGAACGGTTGAGGAGATTGAAAAACATATTGCCTCTGGGAAACCAGCAATGCTCTATTTCTCATCTGTGGAAATTCCTCCTGAGAACATCGATCTAGATCAATATAAGGGGCTTAAAGCGTTCAAGGAAAAGTGTAAAGCTGAGGGCTTAATCGAGGAATATAAAAATACTGAAGAATTTAAAGACAAGTTTGCCCGTCAACTATCCTTGATAATAAACAAGAATGAATACTTTAAAATTGGACCTTCATCTTCAGCTGATATTGAGAGAGAGATTTTATTTGAAAGCGATGATATAAGACCAACAGCAATGACGGACTTGCCTGACTTGTCACCAGAAGCAAAAGAACTGCTCATAGAAGCCTCTCAAGATCGAATGGGTACTATTATGAAAGTAAGAAATCGGGCTGATAAATTAGTTCAGACCAATGGAAAACAGTTTGGCGAAAGGGGTGATCCAAGGTCACAAGCGGCTTGGGAGGCGGCCATTAATGAGCTGTACGGTTTTGATCTTCTCCAAGAAGAAGGATACAAAGGAGAAAGTTTTACGGTGACAAGTTTTGGTTATAAAATTGCAGACATCCTGCGTGAAGTTAATACAAATCAACAACATGGTGAACTTAGCGATGAGCAAGTGAAAATTCTTATGCTTCTTGCAAAATATGAAAATTCCGGTAGTGTAAAATAGATTGTGTAAAATATAAAACAGGTTGAAAAAAAGGGCGCTTTTCCTTTAAAAGGGTTTTTACCCAAAAACCAAAAAGAAAGGAGAAGCGCCCATGAAACTGAAAATTAGTGT
>JAUVVL010000177.1 GCA_030604635.1 Desulfobacteraceae bacterium | reverse complement strand
TAGGGAGAAAAAAAGTCTTTTTCACAGGAAATTTTATTCTGGCAAGAGAATTTTTAGGATAGTGTAAGATTGGTTGATTAGACTTGTGATAAGGTTTTTATAGCTGGGATCATCTTTAGCTTTTTCCAAAGTAATTCTGTTAATTTAAGCTATCGGATCAAATAGTTTGAAATGAGGAAAGACCCACAGATAAGACTTAGTCGTGAGTTTTATAATGAGAATCACAATGATAGTTCAGAAAAATAGACATGTTTATTTTGCTACACACCTCTGATCTCAGTGCTTCCCCCTGGTTACACATGTTATCTTTAAATGTCAAGCCGTGAAAAACTCGAAAATTCCTCAAGATTTCACGTCACTTCCCCAAGGTTGCGAACTCAAGACGAATTAAGAAAATAACAAGGTGGAAAGCAACATTCTACATCACAAAGCTTAAGATTTTAGATAGAACCTCGCCAAACTCCAGGCAAAGAACAAAAATATTCCTCATGACTTTTAAAAAGGGAGGAGATGCAGAAAACAAAAAAGGCTAGCTTAGGAGATTAGATGAGCTCACAATTTTATATAAATGTATTGGGTAGCTCATGGTTTTTCCTAATTCTAGGGGGTCTTTCTGGAAAGACTTGTCAACATGAATCAGAAAACCCGACAAAATGTCGTCGATTGACAACCTAAGATATTGATAAAATAAGGATTTTAGTTCAAGGCAAAATAGCCAATGTCGTAGAATTACATAGAAGACGACAAATGAGAGAATTAACAAAAAATTAAGTCGAATTTCGAAACGGAATGATTAAACTACTTCTAAAGGACAAGATGTGCCACAGTTTTTACCCTAGGAGTCTATACTCTTGCCATTAAATTTGAAGTGGCCTTCGAATTTGTACCCTCCAAGGTCTACTATCTTATCAAAACTCGTTTTTCCCCTAGATAATCGCGCCCTTTTTAATACTATTAGATAAATAACAACCTATAAGTATTTTGGCTTCTTTGAAGGTAGGTTGGAATTTCGTCTTACGAGGGCGGTCACCGGCAGCAAAACCGCCAGGTTTTCGCTATCCGGTGCACTACCTGTGTTATGTGTGATATTCAGTAAACAAATTGATCCCATGGATAACCTTCCTGCCTCCTGCATACGAGATCACCATTGTCATCGTAGCCAAGATAGGTTACAAGCCCCATATCTTTAGGGTTTATCTTAATTTCTTTTCCTTGCCACATTCTGAGATAATATCTGGCAATAGCAAAACTCACAAAATCAGCTACTTCTAAACCTGGGGATGAGGCTGGAGGAACGAAAATCGGTTCAGGTATTTCAATGCCTTTTGATAGAAACCCATACAGCAATGAATACTGGCTGCCCTTAAAAGTATCTCTTGCCCAACCGTGTATTATTACATTTGCCTGCGAGTTTTTTTCTGAATCAAAAAATATGTTCGGCTGAGCATTTTTCGTTGTCCATTCATCTATCGCATTCAAAACAAGCAATATATATATTTCGTTTCTCAGTTCGTTTTGAACCTTCCTATTTCCTGTATTTTTTTGAACAGTTGTTGAAGCAATATTGTAAATAAAGAGATTACTTTTCTTAATCAACACAAGAAGTTCATTAACAAAGCTAATCACATCGTCAAAACTCAAATTCTTGTAAACTGGATGCTTTTTCCTGCTACAACCCGCCCACATATCTTTCATGTGAATCTTCCAGCTATTAGGGGGGATTGAAGGAAATAGTTTTTGCTTTACACCTTTGATTTTATTTTCAAATTCAGGTAGCAAGCTTTGATCGGTGCCGATAAGAGAATAGATAGATACTTTTTTGTTCTGATAGTTTCTTTCTGCATCATCCCCAAAAAGAGAGCCTTTGGTCCTCATCTTATTAACAGGCAAGTCTATCATTACGTTGGCTCCACATTTAGGACACTTTTGTGGAGCTTGAGGTAAAATCCACCTTTTTGGGCCTGTGTATTCAACTCCTTTTCTTTCAAATTTCGGTTTGACTGGGGCCATCGACAGTTCATGTTTTTTAAACCAATCAGGCCCAAATACAGTTCTGCAAAAGGGACAGGTTATTGTAATGCGGGAAAGACTTTCTGGTAGATGTCTTAAAGACACAGATAAACGATCAAATTCAAGCTGTTGAACCTTGGTTTTCTTGTCCTTGATCAAAAATATTTTGGGCTTGCTTTTTCCAGCCATAGGAGTTTGCCATTAACACATAACGATTGAGCTCAGGGGCGACGGCTTGTCCGACGTCCCCTGGAACGACAGGTTAGGCGTTGGTATACGCACAGCCTTTCTCATATGACATGCCACAGCTCACTCAAGGCTAATCCCAAGCGAGGGTGAGTCTTCGATTGCCACGATCTTTCTCGGCACGTTCAGGACACCATTTGGAACACCACTGACTCCGAAAGCTGCGGCGGCGACTGGGGAGAGAAACGGCAGCAAGGGATCAAAGCCATTCCTCAACAACAAGACACTTAACTCAATGTGCATTAGATGCGCTATTGCAAGACCAGTGGTATACTCATTCATTGCAACCTTCTTTTGACGTAGAACATGAGTCCCGTGATCAAGAATTCTCTTGCGTCTCTGGTAGGGTGATGGATGAGTGTCATCGGGCTTTGCCTTAACGCCGTCTTTCGCCGTAGCGCCAGCGAGTCTATCGTGTACCTCTAGCAGAGACATCGACAATGCCCCAGCTATGAACCAGCTGGAATACTCTGAGCCCAACTGAATTGAAACTTCCGTAGCTAAGGAATCTGCTTGGCATTCCTGTGCCTGTGAAGCGGAACCCTCCTTCGGTTTGTGGTTACTGACAACGTGCGACAGTTCATGCATTATAATGAATAGAATCGCGCTATTCGCATATAGAGCGGCGAAGGACTCAATATGTTGCCGATTCTCAGGAAACTCAACGGCTAGTTTAGAACGATAATGATACAACCGGGCAAGTGCAGCAAGTCTTTCCATCCCCGGTGGTGCCAGCAAGCATTCCGCAGCCACACAAGTAATACTCTCTGCAAGCTCCTTAGCCGGATCGACCATACCATGCAAAGAGAAGGCTCTGTATGGTCCTGCTGCGTAGCACGAGAGTAGAAAAAAGTTCGCTATGCCGTTTAGGATTGCGATATTGCCAACAGTTGGCCATGCAAGGGCGTTTACATCCTCAATAGCAACTAAGCCAATCTTCACGGCCTTCAGCTTGTCGCGCCACGTCGCTGGCAGATTGTTCGCAATATGTCGTACGAGCTTTAAGGGCCATGAGTCCGGCAACGTCTCGAAAGTATACACCTCCGAAAAAGAGCGCAGGCGTCTTTCGGATTGGGCAATATAACTTTCCAGCAGTTCATAGCCACTTGTCTTCATTTCGTCAAAAAAGGAGAGATCTGGATCGCCTTGCTTCAGTGCCTCTTCTTGGAGAGTGGCTACAGGTGCGTCCACATTCCACGTTGAAAAATCTCTCTTTACGAACATCGCGGCCTCCCGGACCTCGCAAGTGATGCCTAACATTCGAAATCAGCCGCTAAAACGCACAGCGTTTTGGTCGGCTGCAGCGAGTTGTTAGGTGCTTTATTACGCTACCATATTTCACAGCGCGTTTGCATCAAATTATCAGATAGTTCGATGGCTTTATTTCGAACCTTCCGTGTAAGTCGACCTGCAATTATGGAGTGATCATAGCTAAAATGTAGCCCCGCTTTTTCATACAATTCTGTCACTTCCTCTGTACCAAGCCTTTCATTGCAGGATTCGCACAGGGTTACTAGGTTGTGAGTGGTTGTTTCTCCGCCGCGCGAGAACGGTCTGACATGATGCATTGTCAATTTGACTCCGTCTTCCTCAGCTGCCCCGCATGCCAAGCATGTATTCTTGTCCCTTTCAAATACATGCCTTTTTCGCATTCGACCGGTGTAGTGCTTAAGTGCAGATGGGGATACAATTTCTACATCTGTGTATATCTGAGTGGCAGCCTTAACACATTCAGCAGACTTCAGCCACTGAGGCATTATTGACTTGACCATGTTCTCCGGAACTATTGCCCAGCCCTTTTTATACAACCAGTTATGATAATCTTCTTCTGCTTGAATGATATGAAGATGTTGACCAAAAAAATGAGCCGCCTCCGAAAAGTTTCTAACATTAACAGGAGCTGGATAACGCACTTCCCGACCTGTGGATGTAAATGTTTTGTAACTTGTGTGAGTGACGTAGTAAGCGTAGCCCCCACAAACCATCTTTAGGTCGAAAAAGTATCCAGATTCGAAATCAAGTGACATGTTAAATTCAGCAATATTCCTTTCTTGCACCTACCATATTATTATGCAGATCTTAGATTCATAAACTCTTTAATTCACTTATAATAATATACTCCAATAACATTTCTTTATCTTTTGTTAGTCAGAAGCATAAGCGCCAGACCCCCTCCATAATTGTTTAAGATTATTAGATAGAGTTGGATTTGCACCTATTTCATAAGACTTGTCAATAACACTTTTTACAAAACTACAAACTTGCATAGCAAACATGGAAGGATTGGGAGCTTCCGTTGCTAATGGCCTACGACCATTTTCAGCTGGTTTAGAACCTGTTACCTCGAATCCACTTCGATTAATAACTTTTCTATATTTTTCATCTGGTCCAAGCAACCATATATATTCTGATTCAAGTTTCTCCCAGAGACCAACAACCTCATCATTTAGCATAGAACCTTCATAATTTAGATATGCTTCTTCCGCTATACCTATAAGTTGAAGGAGTGTAGCGTGAGAATTGGGCAGATATGTATTTAGAATATGAATTACAGGAGGCAAACGTGATTCCAAAGACTTAAACAAAACATCATTAGGTATAATACGACAATCAGCTGGAAAAAGATTGTTAAATTGTTGTCAAAGAATATCATTTGTAGCTTTTAAAAATATCTCATCAGACATACCAGCAATAACGAAAATATGTAGATTCGCGCCAATAATGAGTAATTCATCTGGAGGAGTAATAATTCTTCTTAATTCATACGAATACTTTTGAGCTTGTGCTACTGCATTTTGCGCACCTGACGATAATGTTAGAACATTCTTCCTGAGTATTCGAATAAGTCGTGTGTTTGCCCTTTTTATCTCTATTACACCACAAGAACTAAGAGGAGAAGAACGTTTTGGGAAAAAAATAAAATCTGGTTCTGCTTTTCCTGGCCTAGCTAAGGCCTGTATATCACCTTTATGAATGCGAATCGCAAGTGACTCGGAAAATATGAAAGGACAATCCGTGAAAAGCTGCTGCCACTCACTCTCAGGACTTTCTCTATTTCTCGACAAACATCTGAAACGTTCATATGCGTCATTTAATTTTGATTGATTTTGCATTCCAAAAGAACCTGTTAACGGGCCTGCGGATAAGCGGAGACTGAAGTCCGCTTCAGCCGCTTGATGGACGGCGCGAACCGTCCGCTCCATCAACATAGTTAAGCTGGGCGCGTCTTCACTGCACTTAGCTTTGGATAATCCACGAAACTAACTTGAAATCTCTAAACTGCGAAAATCGCGCGATCGAACCGCGTCACCTTAAACCAAAAGTTAGGTTCCAAATTTCTTGTCTTTTTCACAAAACCCCCAAACTCTTTAGTTCCTTACGATATAGTATGACAAGTTCATCACGCCATTCAGCGATCTTATCTATGAAAGAATCTATATTATCATAGGTTGGATTTCCCAAAATCTCTGCACCTTTTCTCAGATTACCAGTTGAACCTTGTTCTGCACCGACTGATCTGATAATTTGAACAGTTCTTTCTGAATTATTTTTGACTTTATTCCAATTAGCAGGCCATTCCGTATGATGCTTAAAATAGTTGGCAAAGGCGTCAATAGCTTGAATTTCCGTAAATTCAGATTTCCCAACTTTAGTACTTTCTTTTCCTAATATGTCGCGTTTCGATCCATCCGTGCTTGTCAATTTATAGCCATCAGAATTTGCCCGTTTATGAAGGGACTTAAAACCTGAAACAATTGTTGTAATATAGCTTTGGCAAACTACAAAAGCTGCTCCTAGCAGCTCTTCAATTACACTAGTTTCATCATCAACAATAGACTCAATATATTCGTCATGTTTGGTTTCAATTGCTTCACTTATATTCTTACTAGCTTCAGCAATCGCATTACTGATAGCTTGCAAAACACGTTTTAGTGAATCAACCCTGAAGTCAGCGCCAATGAAGCTTAAATGAAGGTTATACATATTCATAGACTTTGCCTCCTGCAATTGTGTAATCTCTCCACTCTCAATTATGAACCTAACGGAGCGGTTCACCTGGCGCAGGGGCTTTAACCATTGAAACCTAGTGCTAAGGCTTTTCTAAATGCAAGAAAATTTCTAAGCGGCCTGACCCTGCGATCAGGTGCAACCGCCTTGTTAGGTCGTTATAATTTGATTCCACCTTCAGCTGCTTTTGTTTTCAAAAAATTAATGAAGCCTGAACATGCGACCAACATAAACTTCGCATCTGCATAGGAAGGTGCCTTATCACTTTCAGTTAAAGCGTGCCTAATTCCGCCAGAATCACTTGTAAAACCGTATATAGATGAAAATCCATTCTCAAGCGCAGGATGAATAGCTGCTACTGATTTTAGCTTTTTGAGTGCCTGTCCAAGTGTTACTTTTTGTTCACGCAAAAGGTACCGACAACATGCCTCTACCGCAGAAATTGATTCTTTTATTGAGTTTCGATAATCAGGTTTTTTTCTATCTGATAAAAGTTCTAAGGCCCTTTTGAGATGGGTCGATACGGACTTCAGTGGAATATTTATGGCGGATTCGACTGAATTGATTTCGATTTCATCTGTAATCTCGATAACTTCATTTCCAACGATACGGTATGCTGCATTCTCTGATTCCAAAATACGATTGCAGAATGTCTTTAGATCCTCAGTTACAGGTGAATCATAATTTTTCAGCGTAAATTCAATAAAATCGTAAACATCATGCCACTCACACGAAAAGAAAAACTTCCTTATTATTCCATGAGCGGTATCACCATAATCTGCGAAAAGGGGCGGTCGAGTGTCAAGAGGGCGCTTAAAAAAGTTAAGCCAATAGCTGTTAAGAAGATGATTAATGTCCACTGCATCCCCATAATAGTGTCCAGTTATACGGTCTCTTGGGGTCCACTTATCCCAAATCAAAACTTTCAAACCACTCCAAAGCCGTGAGCGTAGTTCTTCATCGACACTCTCACGCTGAAGAGTTTTTTTTAACGGTTTATAGCCTTTTCTTTGCGAAAATAGTACCATTTGTTCCCGACCTAACATGTATTAGACGGCCTAAGTCATCTGACAAATACTACAATTTTTGCAGTACAAGACTTTTAGATATTTCAAACAACAAACGCTTAAATCCAATTACATCATGCTGTTACGGTAAAATGATGCATAATTTTAGTTCTGCTTATATTACATTTTTTGCAGTATAAGCAGATTCCTCCCATAGTATTGAATTCAGTTGGGATTTCCCATTTCAACTCGCGATGAGGTGTTAGGATACCTCATCGCTCTTGTCACCAATGATATATCCATGGCACCTGGTGGTCAATCTCCATCTCGGAGCCTTGTAATAATCCTCGACATACGAGCCGTCTACTACAGCCACCAAAATCCTCGTTTGTCAGCACTGGCGAAGCTCTCCACTTGGAAAGAGGCTATTCTTCCCCAGCCTAGGCTGATAGAGGTGGATTTTGCTTTTGAGCAACTCTATCAGTTACACACTCTATCAAAGGACCATTATAACATATTGACACGTTTTGTCACAGTTAAAGCTTATATGTCCTCTTTTTATACAGAAGACGACAACTGAGGCTATGAGATAAAGCGTAGTTTAAGACTCGACTTCTAAACTATTCTTTCCACAAATTTTTTTCATACAACAAAGAGCTAGACCGTAGTTTCCACTGGACGGATTTGTAGTTAATTGCTGTTAATTTCCGGGAGACCCCCGCCGCCCTCTAGCCTCCCTGATACTAATGAAAGCCTGCTCATTCAGGTCAAAACCGCCAAACATAAATTCACCCTTCGGCTGATCGGCAACTTCACCTCGCTGCAGCCTCTTACTTCCCTTTTGCTCAATCGGGTGATGCCAGCCACACAGC
>JAUVVL010000196.1 GCA_030604635.1 Desulfobacteraceae bacterium | reverse complement strand
TACGGGGCAGGCACGAATACATTGAGTATTTTGAGGATAAAGCTAAAGCTTCACTTCGTGCAAAATGTTGAGCCTGACATCCCGCCAATGGCGGGAGGCAAAAGGGGGCGTTTTGCAAAGGTCTCAGAATTAAAGATCAGATATTAATTTAGTTTTTTGAAAAAACGTGCCCCACAAGCATTCAGGCGATTCGGTTTTAAAGTGGGTCACGAGTTTGACACGGTTTAAAACCGGATTACCTGAATGCGATAATGTTTTCAAAGGGCTAAAATGTTACAAGATCAGGAAGAATCCATCGATAGTCCCTACAAGGATCTTTATATATACTATCTTCAAGGCCGATTGAAACCGGATATAAAATTATTTGGCGATAACTTTATCGGCAATTGGCAGGAGGATGAGTCCACATTTCTTTTCTTTTCCAAGCCCTCCCGCGGTGAAGTGGAAAAAATGCTGAGTGCACGGCCGTATTTGACTCTTCTTGACGAATTTCATATGACATACGACCAGTGGCAGGGAGGTAAAATCGCTCCTAATAGAATCGGCCGGTTTTGCATAGCGCCGCCCTGGCAAAAGCCAAGGAAGAATATGAATTCATGCCGGGAAGAACTGCTTATCGTTCTTGATCCGGGTGTTGTATTCGGCACCGGAGCCCATACTACAACACATGACTGCCTTGAAGCACTCGAACTGGTATTCTGCCGTGAAAGAGTCGAGTCGGTCCTCGATCTTGGAACAGGAACTGGCCTGCTTGCCCTGGCCGCATCCCGACTGGGTTGTAGAAGCATCCTGGCGGTTGATCTTAATTTTTTGGCTGCAAAAACTGCCACGAGAAATGTGCAACTAAACCGGCTAGAAGACAATGTTCTGGTTGTTCAGGGGCGGGCCGAGGATTTTATTGACGCATCGTCTGATCTTGTGATAGCAAATATACACTATGATGTAATGAAACATCTGATAAATTCTCAAGGATTTCTTAGTAAAAAGTGGTTTATTCTGTCCGGGCTGTTGCGCAGTCAAGCAAGTGATCTACTCATAAGACTATCTCAGCAACCTGTCCAAATCGTAAAAAAATGGGAACGTGACGGTATATGGCATACTTTTTTCGGAGAAATATGTTGAAATTACAGTTTTATTTGTTTTGAAAGCTTGAAACTATTCAGCCACCCCGCCTGCCGGATGCCTGCCCGCCGGCCGGCAGGCGGGGCGGGCAGGTAAAGCACAAAAGAAATACAAACATATCAATTTTACACTCTTATCTGAAAGAAAAGAATGCATTGCAAGAAAAAAGTAGAACAATAATATTAAATAATCTTAGGGTCTTGTTCAGCCGTCGCAGCTGCTTTGGCGAAGTCGGCGTGCCTTGGTGGCAAGATGCCTGAACAGTTATGAAAGATTAAAAATGTATATTAAGTGTTGGGGGTCGAGAGGCTCCATTCCTGTTTCAGGAGTAGATTATATCAAATACGAAGGTGATACGACCTGCCTTGAGATCAGAACTAAAAGTGACGATATTATAATCGTTGATGCCGGGACCGGAATTCGAAGGCTTGGCAACAAGCTTATCGAGGAAAAACGTTATAAGTATAATTTTATTTTCACCCATGCCCACTGGGATCATTTAATGGGCTTCCCCTTTTTCAAACCACTTTATTCAAAAAGGGCCGAATTGAAGGTGCACAGTTGCTCTTCTCAGAATCAATTCGTGGAAACTGCGCTTTCCAGGCTTTTAACCCCTCCGAACTTTCCCATAAGATATTCTGATTTAACGGCAAAAATAACCTACCTGGAAGCATGCTCCGCTGTGTTCGAAATAGGCTCTGCAACAATAACACCTATTCCGATCAGTCATCCTAACAACGGCAGCGGATACAAATTTACCGAAGATGGTAAGTCTTTTGTTTTTCTGACAGACAATGAACTGGGTTTTGTCCATCCCGGAGGTCTTTCGTATAAAGACTACATGGAATTTTCTGCGGGTGCTGATCTTTTAATTCATGATGCCGAGTACACCCCGGAAGAATATAAAACAACAATAGAATGGGGACACTCGGTATATACCGATGCCCTGGATCTTGCCCTTGAAGCCGGGGTCAGTCAATTGGGCCTTTTCCATTTAAACCAGGAACGGACAGACCAGCAAATAGATCAAATTGTTGAGACCTGCAGCAGGAGTATCACTGAAAAGGGGAAAAATCTTGAATGCTTCGCAGTGGCATGCGACAGGACGTTTACTTTGTAATTATTCTTTACTTTATTACTGGTAGGTACACATTGAAATTTTCGAGACAGGGCTGGGGGATACTATTTAACCTTCATAATAAACATCGTCATATCGTCAAGTTGCGGCCTTCCCGCATGAAAAGCATGCACTTCCTCGACCAACCTTTTACACATATCAGATGCGGATAAATTGGAGTATTTATTAAGTAGCTCCTCCAGGCGTTCTTCGCCGAACATCTCATCATTCTCGTTCTCCGCTTCGGTTATCCCGTCAGTGTAAAGAACGATAGCATCCCCGCTTTGCATTTTGGTTTCGGCTAATTGCATGGGTATGCCGTCCATCATTCCGGCGACCATGGTCTTCATTTGGGGCAGCATTTGGAATTTTGTTCCTGGATCTTGTGATAACTTTAGATAGGGCATGTTATGACCGGCGGAAGAGTAAAGAAGCTGACCAGTTGTTTTATTAAAAACGCCGTAAAACAATGTTATAAACATATTTGCTCCCTGGTCGAGGGCGACAAGACGGTCATTGAACTCGGTCAGCACCAGGTCCGGTGAAAGCTCTCGAGAGCTTAAAATCCGGAATAGTGTTCTGCTTACCGCCATAAACAGTGCGGCAGGAACACCCTTACCGGAAACATCACCAATAACCATTCCGCAATTGCCATCATCAATCTGAAAAAAATCGAAATAGTCTCCGCCTACTTCACGTGCCGGATCACATTTTCCCCAGACTTCGATTGAACCTAATTCCGGAAACTTTTTGGGAAGAAAACTCTGTTGGATTTTCTTCGCCAGTTCCAGTTCGCTTTCCGCCCTTTCCTTGGCTTTGGTGGTCTCGGTCAGCTCATCAATGTACCGGCGAAGATCGTCTACCATTTTATTGAAGGTTAAAGACAGTTCGCCAATTTCATCCTTTCGTCCTCTGGTTTCAATCTGTATCGAAAGGTTACCTTCCGAAATTGCACGTGCAGCCCGCATCAACTTACGTAACGGCCTGGTCAACGACACAGAAACAAGAATCGCGCCGACCACAGCGACTAAAAGACCTATGATAATCCAGACCGTTAAATTCCATTCCATGTCTGTGACTGCCATGTACGCATCAGCCTCATTCTTTTCAACAATGACCCCAATGTCCAGGATATTCGGAAAGGCATAAGCGCCTAACATTTTCTCACCAGATGGCCGAATATAAGGTTTCACACCGATCGTGCGGGCATTTGAGGCCAATATTTTTTTTGCCGCTTCGACTAACTTGTTTTTGCTGAGATCGGCTCTATCCCGATCAAAGATTTTATGCCCCTCAGGATCGATCAGTGTTATGGAACCTGTTTTATTAAACGGATGGCTTTCAATACGTCTTTTAAGACGGTCGAGGTTTATTCGAGCGGAAAGCGTCGCTGGGCGGCCGAATGTTCTTTTATCCAAGGTGAGGATCACCGTTACCAACCATGCGTCAACCTGCATAAGATAGGTCAAGTCTCCAATAAAGATCTCATCCCCTTTTTGCAACATTGCAATCCGGTCGGATGATAATTTCAAGACTTGTACCGGATCGACAGATGCTTTTTTCAGTTTATTTGAAAATTCATCCTGGGAAACGAGGAGCGGAGACTTGACACCCTGGACGGAAATCTGGAGAGCAATGAGATCGTTGACACTTTTCATTCCCTCGGTTAACAAAGAAAGTTTTTCATTAACGCCCAGGTCTTCACTTTCAACAGCTTTTTTGATCAGCCGAAGCGGAGCCAGCCAGGTGTATCGATAAAAGTCCTCAATATCCTGTGAGACTTGGCTCGCTACTGTAATGAGGTTATCGTTGGCAGAGCTTTTTAATTCATCCCTGGTTATCTGGATCATACTCTTTCCGGCAATTCCCAGGGGAATCAATGCCAGGATCATCGAGAGAATAAGTAATTTGGATCGGAGGGTCATATTTTGAATCTATTTGTTGTTGAATCAGACTCGTGAGAAATCCGGGTTAGCTATGGACTGGTTTTTACGCTTCAGCTTTTCTTTTTAACATGCGCCACGTTTTTACTCCGTCCCTTCCAACCCGGTAGTCTGCTTCATCCATCAAATTCCGGAGGAGGTAGAGTCCTAATCCCCTGACAGGCCGGTCTTCCAGGGAAGCTTCCAGATCCGGATCTTTTAAATCCGGTGGATCAAAAGGCTCTCCTGCCTCATGAATAAATATCTCGATCTCACCGGTATTCCACTGGATTACCAGCTGAAAAGTCCGTGTTGGATCATTTTTCAGTCCATGGGTGATGGTATTTGTGCAGACCTCAGAGACCGCCAGATTAATATCATTGATTTCATTATCATTAAATCCAGCGGCGCGCCCTGTCTCAGTAGCAAGTTCGCCTATTTTTGCCAGAACGGAAGTGTCTGCCGGAAAATCAAATGATTGTCGCATGGTATCCCATAAATTTGTCTATTATGATATTTGATCATCCTTGCTGATGAAGGAACTATTCTGAGAAACTTTGAGCAGCGGTCTCGGCATCATCAAAAATGCGCAGAACATTGTTTAAACCGGAGATTTCAAAGACCTTATTGACGGCGGGTTGAAGTATTGCGAAGCGCAAATCACCCTGATATTCACCGCGCAAATCCCTGGCAATTACAAGAACGACTCGCAAACCGGCGCTGTCTATAAACGGAACCTTTTCCATATTCAACACAAACTGGTGCCTACCCTTTTCCATTTTTTCTCGGATGTATGCGTCAACTGTTTCACAGGTATGGGCATCAAAGCGTCCTTTTATATAGACCTGGGAAACGTTATCTTTCACACTTTCTGTTATTTTCATGATAGAGTTCTTTTTTTTGGTTGAAATTGTGTTACATCAATCCGCCATCGGACTTTGGCGGATCGATATTGACCCATTCAGCGCCTAGCCCGGATATACCAATTGATAATAACGTTGGACTTCAAAGTGAGACCTTTGCAAAACGCCCCCTTTTGCCCAATTTCTGTGTCAGGCTCAAATTTTAATCCTCAAAATACTCAATGTATTCCTGTGTTAAAATTTTCGCCTTCCTTGAACTTGAACAAAATTGAACATTTTTCAAAGGTCTCAAAGTGTCATACTAAACCCTTCAGATGCAAGGTAAAGCTGAAGACCTGCTTCGGGCTGATTAATATTCAGATACTCTTTGGCTTTATGCAGTATCTCCCCTAATTTTTCATCATCGTAAGCAGGTTCATGGTGAGTAAAAGCTATTCTTTTTACACCAGCTTCAAGTGCCATGTCAATACCGGTAAAGACATTGCTGTGCCCCCAGTTTTCCTTTTCAACATTTTCCAGCATGGTATATTGCGCGTCGAATATCAGCAGGTCAGCGCCATTGAAAAAATCGGCAAACGGTTTCAGCGAATCGGCAGAAAGGCCCTGATACTCGGAATCTGTTGCATAAATGAACATTTTATCATCTTGCGTAATTCGATAACTGTAACTCCCACCAGGATGGTTCAATGGAAACGTTTCCACTGTAACGTCACCGATTTGGAATCGTTCGCGCTCATTCAGATGAACGAATTTGAACGCAGGGGCCAATGGTACGGGAAAGTACTCGGGATTCTGCTGGTGGTTTAATCGGTCTTCCAACCCGGAATAGGGACTGTAGAAAGTAAGAGCGTTATCAGGCATAAAGGCCGGGGCGAAAAAAGGAATGCCGCTGATATGGTCCCAGTGTGTGTGGGTAATCAATATATGGGCTTCGATCGGACTTCCCATCGATCTTTGAATCAAGTCCAGCCCCAGCCGGCGAAAGCCGGTTCCGGCATCCAGAATCAGCAGCTTGCCTCCTGCTTGAATTTCAATGCAGGCAGTATCGCCTCCGGCCGTTTGACGGACATGCCAGGGCAATTCTTTAATAAATTCCGACACCTGCCAATCATCCGTTAAACCGGCTTTCAACGCCAGTTTCACCGCTGCTTCAATCTTGGCTGAAAGCGCCTCGTTTGTCAGGGGGGCTGCTATCGAACCCCTTACTCCCCAGAACCGAACATACATAATATTTTTCTCAGATAAGTTTGATGGCTTCGTAATAAGTCGAATTCATCACGTTTTAAGTTTTCATTCCATATTAAGGCAGATAAACTTAATTTAGGCAATTCTTTTTTACGATACGAGTCGTAAACACCCCCCCTCAAGGGGGGAAACGATAACTTAACAATTAATTCTACTTTGTCACATTTCGGAAAAAGCATCAGTGAGCCTCGATGGTGATCAGACGTAGGAAGTGTCACTGTTTGAGTGTATTAGTGAGCGTTATGAAAAAGCAGCACACAGAAAAGCCTTGAGTTGGTGCCTATAGAAACCGGCCCTGCCAGTAACATGGTGAGACTTTTGCAAAACGCCCCCTTTTGCCTCCCGCCATTGGCGGGATGTCAGGCTCAACATTTTGCACGAAGTGAAGCTTTAGCTTTATCCTCAAAATACTTAATGTATTCGTGCCTGCCCCGCCTGCCCCGTAGCTCCGGAAGATGGTACTGGGGTAGGTCCGGCAGATCGTTCGGGGTGGTTAATCCCGCTATAGCGGGATCGCCTTCCTTGAACTTGAATCCCGCTTTAGCGGGAAGCATTTTTCAAAGGTCTCATGGTTTTACAGGATTGGCTCCTGCTTTTTCATTACGCCCACTTATGCGCGAGTTTGACACGACCGGAGTCTGATTATCATCGAGGCTGGCGCTCTTATTTGCACGATTTTTCAAATCTGACAAAGTAGAAATAGTTAATAATCAATAATCAATTGTGAATTGTTAATGTCTTTTTTTCTAATGCCCATCAAAGTGGGAATCCATTATCTGGCCCCAGTAAAGAATCCAGGCCCAAAGGACCCGGCTTTGGTTTGCCCCTGAAAGGGGCTATTTATCACGGAATCGATAAGTGTGAAGTGACTAACCTGTCGAGAGCTTGTCGAGAGCCTCAAAGCCGAACGGCCTCTGGTCGAACGAAGTGACCTGCCCGCCAATGCCTATCTGCTCTTAACTCTTTAGCTGTCTT
>JAUVVL010000341.1 GCA_030604635.1 Desulfobacteraceae bacterium | reverse complement strand
CAGGTAAAATTTGCTATTTTGCTGTTCTTTCTTAACGCTCTCTAATACACTCAAACAGTGACCCACTTTAAAACCGGATCACCTGAATGCTTGTGGAACACGTTTTTCAAAAAGCTAAATTAATACATTTGCATGTATATTTTAATACTGTTTAAAAAATGATTGAATACAGCAACCCTAAAGGATATAAGTTCCGATAAACTTCAGGCACTTTAGATCACTTTACGACTTGCTAGGAGGTTATTATGAAAGTAGCCCTTACCATTGCGGGTTCGGATTCCTCGGGCGGCGCCGGAATCCAGGCCGATCTAAAAACATTCCAGGCACACGGAGTATTTGGCATGAGCGCCGTTACCGCGGTTACCGTCCAGAATACTCAAAAAGTTTATGACATTCAGGAGATGGAGGCCCGGATCGTACATGATCAAATTACCTGCCTGTTTGAAGATGCCGAAATCCATGCCGTAAAAATAGGAATGGTGTCCAGTATTGAACTGATCCAGGCAATCGCAAGAGCGCTGAAGGCAGTGAAACCGCCTCCTGTAGTACTCGATCCGGTGATGATTTCAAAAAGCGGATATCGCTTGCTGAATCAGGACGCACAGGACGCCCTGGTAGACAATCTTTTTCCGCTGTCTGAGGTCGTCACACCCAACATTTATGAAGCCGAAGCGCTCATCAGTAGAAAAATCAATAATGTGGATGAAATGAAAAGCGCTGCACAGGAGATCTTGAAGCTGGGAGCAAAAAAAGTGGTGGTCAAGGGGGGACATATTGGTGCAGACCGGGCCACGGACATCCTTTACGATGGAAAGGAATATAAAAAACTGCATAGTCATAGGGTGGAAACAAAAAATACTCATGGCACCGGCTGCACTTTTTCTTCGGCCATTGCGGCGAATATTGCCCTGGGTAAAGGTTTCTTTGAAGCCGTATCCCTTGCCAAGGAATATATTACCGGCGCCATAGAACATTCTCTATCCATAGGGCAAGGCTATGGCCCAACCCATCATTTTTTTGATTTATATGCTAAAGCAGGGATGAGCTAGCAGCACTTGATGGTACAGAAACTTAACAAACGGATCAGGTCCTTATACAGAAAGTAAATAATTAAGGGGTCGTGGAGTTATCGTCTTTAAGACCGCTCCATGGGTAATCAGATTCCAAATCGTGTGAACTCGCGTATAAAGGATCGTAAAGAAAGAGCAGTAATATCATTAAATAAATTATTATAGCGCTTATATTTTTTATAATCGTGATAAGAGTCAGGCTCTTTCTAAACGATCCCTAATACACTCAAACAGCACACGCTTTTACATCTGATCTCCCATTACGCTTAATTGAGGACAACTTTTCGATAAAACTCCCCGACACCTCAAATAATCCACGCCCAGAGGACGTGGCTTTGAAGGGGGACATGTGCTTTAAGAAATCCGGGTTAAAGCGGTTTTAATCCGATTGATTTGATACTGGCACAGTTCTATGGAGTCTGTATCTTCCTTGACATACTTACAGATTCTTGTCATACTTTTTTAGTGATGCGGAAAACAGGTAGAAATAAAACCAAAAAACCGGCCATATCCTATAAGACAATTTTGGGCTTGAAGAGAGCTCCATTTTCGCCTCAGGTCGACAAAAAATTTTACCATGCTTTTCCGTCATTTGTACAACGATTGCAAGTGCTGAAGCAACTTGTTCAAGGCAGAGACTTTCTGATTTTGGTCATCGGTGAACAAGGGAGTGGTAAAACAACGTTGCTGAACCAGTTTATAGCTTCTGCTGATGACAACTGGCGCACCTGCAAAATCCGTGCACATTCCAAAAAGAATACCGGTAGTGCCCCATTTTTAGAGAACCTCAACGGACGTCCTGCCTTCATATTGTCGGACAAACAACCGCCGATTGTGATGATTGATGATGCACATGAACTCACGTGGATTGAATTGCAGTATCTTTTACAGGAAACTCCGTCTCCCGGAAGCGAACGCAAGCCAAAAAGGCTGGTCCTTTTCTGCGAACCGCGCATCAAGACGGCATTGAATGCCCTTACCGAGTCAATGACAAAAGAAATCGTTATCAATAAGATTTACATGTCTCCGATAAACGAAGCAGAAGCTGCCGAATACCTGCTCCATAGGCTCAACATTGCAGGATTCACAGGGAAGAACCCTTTCCGGCTGTCGGACATCAGAGCGATATGCCGTGCTTCAGACGGCCTCCCGGGCCTAATTAATGAAAAAGCGCATAAGCTGCTGCTCAGAAAATTTTATAAAAAAAAGGTGGTGCGTGATTCTTTCCGGATATCCAGCCTGTTTAGGATTCGAACATTTGGTTTGGTCGCCAGCGGAATTGTGGTGCTCTGTCTTGCAATATTTCTGTTGTTCCATCATCTCAACACCCCCAAACCTGGCGCCAAAATCCAAATTGAGGATAATAGAAGAAAAACTGCCGAAAGACCTTCTGCCGTCCATGAAGTTCCCATTCCTGATAAAAGTGTTGAAAAAAGCGTCCAGGCACCTGTAACACCAAAAGAAACAGTGAAAAAACCCGAACCAATATCTTTAACAAAGGCAAGGGCAGTAAAAAAAGAGAGCGGCATATCATCTTACGGTCCAAAGGAAAAAGTTAAAGAAAACGGGAAAAAAACTTTAAGTGCGGTAATAATGGAGAAGGGAATCTATCGCGAAAGCTGGATTCTGGCCCAAAAACCGTCCCATTACACAATACAGATTCTCGGTGTACGAAATGAAAAGTCGGTTATTAAATTCGTCGAAAAACATCGGCTCTGGAACCAGGCTGCATATTTTAAAACTGATTACAAGGGTAAGAACTGGTTTTCCTTGCTTTACGGCATTTATTCCACCAGAAAGGAAGCATTGTCAGCAAAAGAGGAATTGCCGGAAGAGATCCACAAGTCGTTACCATGGATCCGAAAAATATCATCTGTACATGATGCGATCAAAAAGAATAAAAAAAACAATAATTAACCCGGATTTCTGTAATTTCTCAATAAGTTCTGGAGTATTAGATGATAAAGTCGACTCACCAGTGGGCTCAAACAATTTATTTCGACCTTGAAAACCTGGTCCTTTGGGCCAGGTCAGAGTTAACCGGCTCTGCCAGAAGAGACGGCGCAAAAGTTTGAAGTGAACTAAAGTTTAAAGTGACCTGCCCGCCAATGCCTATCT